>JAISAX010000574.1 GCA_031266495.1 Opitutaceae bacterium | reverse complement strand
CGAGGAGCTGCGGCTTACGGGCGACCTGGATGACAGGGGGGGGATCACCGCCGTCGGGAGGATGCTCGCCTGCACGACCGCGCTGGCGCCGATGCCTTCGCAGGTGCGCAACCATGCGGAAAATATCGTACTATTCTGGCAACTACGGCATACGCTCGATCTGGCCAATGTGCTGGCGGCCAGCGTGCTGGATTTTTCAGGACGGGAAAAGTTCAAGGCGGCGGTCGGGGATGTGGGGCAGAGGTTGATCCGTTTCGGCCGGCGGGAGGCCGTCCGGACGCTGGAGGGCCAGATCGACGCGGTGAAGGCCGACGTGCTGGCGCGTGCGGCGGGGAAGGAGGACCGGTCGGCGTGGGTGTACACGGGAATCAAGTCGTTTGACGACCGGTGCCATCCGCTGAACTCGGCGAAGGGCGACGGGCTGACGGTCGTGGCGGGGGCGTCCGGACATGGCAAATCAGCGTATTTCCGTCAGGTAGTGTGGGCGAAACTACAGGCGAACGGGAGGGCGCTGGTTTACACGAGAGAAACGGACATCGAATCCTACATCGAGCAGACGGTGGCGAGTGCGTGCGAGATCGACTTGCTCAATGTCCCGGACTACGCGAGGCTTTACCCGGACCGGATGGAAAAATTTGGCGCCGAATGCGACCGGTTGCGCGACGAGGTGGCGAACCGGCGGTTGTGGGTGGTGCAACATGAGGAGGCGACGCCGTTGGAGACGATCGAACAGCTCGCCCGGCACTACCGCGCCCATGCGCATTTGCACGGGCATCCGGACATGGTAGTTGTGGACTACCTACAGCTTTTTTCGACCTCGAAGCGGTGCAACAGCCGTGAGGAGGTCGTGGCCGCGGTGAGCCACACGTTGCAGGCGTTGCAGCGCGAGTCGGGCATTTTGTGGCTGGTGGGGTGCCAGTACAACGAGAGTGGCATCCGCGAGATGCGCGCCGTCCGGCGCGACGCGGACGGGCGAACCATCCATCGCCTGCCGAATGCCGGCGATCTGCGCGAGTCGCAGTCCATTTACCATGACACCGACCGGTGCATTTGCCTGTATCGGCCTCCGGAGGATTGCCGGGGGGCGGACAACTGGAGTCCGAACACGAAGCAGCCGGAGATCTGGTTGTGCCAGATCAAGCGGCGCAAGGGGGGTCTCGGGCTGGTGAAGTGCTGGTTCGAGGCGCGGTACACGCGGTTCACGGAGTTGGGGCGCGCGGACGTGATCCAGAGCGAGCAAAACGAGGCTTCCGGAGGGAAGGTGCCCGAGAGCGGCATGAGCAAGGCCGACTGGCGCAGAAAAAAAGGAAAACAATGAGAACAAACATGACGGTGAATCCCGCCCTGGGGGCGTTCCAGCGCTGGTGCCGCGCGCGTGGCATCCGGCAGGAGCAGCTTGCCGAGGATGCCATGACGAGCCGGGCGCATTTGTCGCAGGTGCTGACGGGGCATCGCCGGGGGAAGCACACGTGGAGGCGGCTGGTGCGGGTGTTGCCGCGGGAGGGTTTGTTGCTTTTGCAACAGTGTTCGTCGTGGAACGCGGATGCGCGGGCGGCGTGGGCCGAGCGCGAGGCACGCGATGATTTTGTCCGCCGTTTTGGCGGCGATGGAATGTAGTTGAAAATAAAAAAATCCGTAAAATGAATACAACAGACATGGTGCTCTTGGGTGGAATCCTGGTATTGGCGTGGTTGGTCATGGCGCAGGTCGCCTGCATCCTGCGGTACCAGCGCCGGAGCGAGGAGCGTATCCGGAGGCTGGAGATCGAGAACAGGGATCTGCGCTGGCAGCTTGGCCGGCGGCGGGGTCCGGATGGAAGGGAGGGGCGCTGACATGGGGGAGGTAGCGGACAGGATCGGGTTTCGCCCTACGGAGCCGCATGAGGTGTACACGTTGCCGTCGCCGGACCTCATGCTGCGATTGTCGGACGAGGAGTGGATAAGGGTCGTCACGTTGCGCGAGGAGACTATCCGGCGCGAGAGGGCGGAGCCGTTGAGGTGCTTGTACGAGCCGCCGATCTGGCTGGTGTGCGACGCGCTGCTGGGGGTGCCGTGGGTTGACGGGGCGGAGGCGGAGGCGATCAGAAAAAACCTGGGGTATGATTCGCCGGTGAATGTGCTGTACCTGCTGGGGGCGCAACGGTCCTCGAAAACCGAATACGCGATTAACCGGCTGATGCGCCTGGCGTTGGGTGCGGAGGACGGGTTGACGTGGATGTTCCACAATACGATGCCGGCGAGCATCGACGCGCACCAGCCGCGTGTCTGGCATTACCTGCCGCCGGGGTTGCGTGGCAAGGCGATCATGAGCCAGACGACGTATGTTTCGTACAAGGCGAAGACGGGGTTCACGGACGGGGCGCTGGTGTTGCCGAACCGGCATCGGATACGGTTCATGTCCTACGAGATCGATCTTGAGGCGTTGCAGGGGTTCAATGTGAGCGCGGTGGCGGCGGACGAGTTCGTGTCGCCGGAGCATGTGGAGACGTTCAAGGCGCGCGTTGCGGTCAGGAACGGGTTTGTCATTGTGATGCTGGCTCCGATCAACGGGTACACGCCGCTGGTGCAGTCGGCGTGCGACGGGGCGAAGGTTGTCCGCGAGAGTATCGCGTACCTGAATCCGGATGACGGGGGGCCGCGCGATGTGCCTCGTTATCTGGGATTGAGCGAGGAGGAAGCGGAAAAGATGGGCGACTTTCTGACGCGGAGGATGAAGCGTCCGTATCCAAATGTTCCGTACGCAAGGCCCGAGGATTGCAGCGCGTGGTTGCGGGGGGAATCGGGACAGCCCCTCCCCCCCCCTGGCCGCAAATTCAAGAGGGTGCCGCGTATCCAGCGTCCGGTGGACGTGGAGGGGCGGAGCGCCATCGTGCATTTCCACGGGAATGACAATCCGTTCGGCAATCCGCTTTCACTGGTGCGGCTGAATGCGGGGGTGTCGGAGGAGATCGGGAACCGGATCTTTTACGGGTTGGCGAAGGAGGGGATGGTCAAAATGTTCCGGTTGTACGATACGGGGGTGCAGTGCGTGCCGGACGAGGCGATTCCGGCGGGGGGGACGAATTACATGTTCATCGATCCGGCCGGGAGGAACTTTTTTATCACGTGGGTGCGGGTGTTCGGGCGGAATTCGTACGTGTACCGGGAGTGGCCGGGCAACTACGAGGTGCCGGGGCAGGGGATTCCGGGGCCGTGGGCGGTGCCGGACGGGAAGCTGGGGGACGGGCGGCGGGGGCCGGCGCAGGAGTCGTTCGGGTATGGGCTTAT
>JAISAX010000547.1 GCA_031266495.1 Opitutaceae bacterium | reverse complement strand
TGGCCCACCCCCCCCCCCCCCCCCCACACACACACACCACACACACGCCTCCCTGTCATTCCAGACCCTCCCTTGCATTCCCGTATGAAAACATTTGTATTCGCCAATCCACGACAACTGCGTCCCGCGGCCTTCACGCTGGTTGAACTGCTCACCGTCATAGCCATTATTGGCATCCTTGCGGCCATCATCATTCCGACGGTTGGCAAAGTCCGCGAGTCGGCCCGCTCCGCGCAATGTCTCTCCAATCTCCGCCAGCTCGCCCTCGGCGCAAACCTCTACGCGGAAGACAACAAAGGCATGACGCCACCTCTCTTTTACACCTGGTATGACGCCATCTGGCCCTGTATCTATTCGCCCATGACGGATTCCATAACCCCCTACGGACCTGACCTGCCTGGCGCCCCTCATGCCGGCACGGTTTTTGAATGCCCGGCCGCCAGACGCGAAACCGTTCCCCCCTTCACGGCCATTCGCAGCTACGGCATCAACGACCAGCTCTTCCCCTCCCTGCCCAACCGGGGCGTCAACGGCATTGCCGTGCAAACCATCGAAGCCCGTTCGCAAACCATCCTGTTCGGCGACGTGAAAAACAGCAGCACGCTCCACCCCGAGCCAGGCAGCACCTGCAATCCCCGTCACAACGATAAAATGAACGTCGCGTATTTTGACGGACACGTCGCCGCCATCACCCTCACCACAACCCTTGTCCAGAACAACCGGACCCGGTTCTGGACAGGTTACCCGGTAAGCCCCTGATTTCCCCTCCCCCCCCCTCGACTCTCCCCTGCTCCTTTCCTTCCCATGACCATCACACCGGTCTCGCGCCCTGCCGCCGCCGCCCTTGCGGCATTCACACTGCTCGCCAGCGTCTTCCTCCCTGCCGCTCCGTGCGCCGCCGCCGCGGAGAACACGGACGCCACCGACACCCTGCTCATTGAACCCGAGACCTTCACGGCCCTCGGCCCATGGATGAGCACGGACGACCATATCCAGTCCGGCAACATAGCCGGCGTCGCCTTCGCCGGATTCCGCATCACCCGCCCCGGCGACTACCGGATCTGGACCCGCTCGCGCGACTACCCCAATCGCCAGCCCGGCGCCCGGCGCTTCCTCCTTAAAATCGATGAACGCCCCCTCGCCCGCGAATCAGGCGCTCACGGCCACGGCGGCTGGTATTGGGAAAACGTGGGGACGGTGACACTGGATACCGGTATCCATATTCTGGAGATCGACGACACCGCCCGCTTTTTCGGACGCCTTGAAGCCATCCTCATCACAAGCACCACCCTCGACCCGAATACCCGGCCTCGTCCCCACCTCGACCGTTTCCGGCAAAACATCGTGCAACCCGCGCGAGTCATCGCCCCCGACGCCTCCCTGGCCGGCATCGCGCCTCCCCGCCCCGACGCCCGGCCCCTCGCCGAACTCCGCAATGAGGACATCGCCATCCGCTTCCACCCCGCCCGCGCCCCCGACGGTTCTCTCCGCCTCTGGCGCGAAATCTTTTTCCGTCCTACAACCACCACTACAAACCCCGGCTCGCCCGCCCCCTCCTCCCCCTCCCCGACTCCGGCGCTCGCAGCCGGCATCGAACCCCTCCTCCTCCTCTCGCACCCCGCGGCCAAAACCCCTGTCTCCTTCTCCGCTTATTTCCCCGCATGGAATTCCGGCGCCATGACAGAATGGGACATCGCCGGACGCCGCCTCCGCCGCCCCTCCGACACCCGCGACCCGTTCACCGCCGGCAAAAACACCCCGCTTTACCCGGTCTCCCTCAAGACCATCAACACCTCCACCATCGAGATCGTCTATCGGGCCAACCCGACGCCCGCAACCCCCGCCATCCCTCCCGTCGCCGTCGCCACCGCCCGCTGGACCCTGCCCCCGACCGGGCACACCCTTCGCATCGAGACCACATTCACCGCCCCGGATGACGCCTGGTATTCCCTCGCCTTCGCCCCCGGCCCCGCGATTCACCGCGAAACCCTGACCGCCGTCCAGCTCCCCCCCCTGTTCCAATACCAGCGCATTCCCGCCGAACCGGCCCTGCTCTTGAATACCTTCACACCCCATCCCCTGTCCCTGATCGAATTCGCCGCGCCCGCCGGACCGGTGACAACCGGCGTCATTGCCGACCCCGCCGCGCTTGCCCGCGCCTGGCCCACCCGCACCAACGCCACCCACGGCTTCACGCTCGCCGGACCCGGCGGCGAACCGCGCCCCTGGATATTCTCCCCCATTCTCGGCGGCGACGGCTCGCGCCTCTCCCGCGGACAGACACTCCGCGCCTCCTGGCACATCATTTCCACCCCCGGCCCCTGGACCGACGCCATGCGCGAGTCCGACACCAGCGTGTATCGCTTGACAGACTACAGGGAACCGCTCACCGCCTCTCTCGCCGGCCAGTCCCTCGCTATCATCGACCTCATCAACGACGAACGCGCCTCCGGCTGGGACCCGCGCTTCAAAGGCCCTGCCAACATCGAAAGCCCTGCCACCGTCTCCCACGCCGCTCCCCTCGCCTATTTCTCCGCCGCCCTCCTCACCCGCGACCCCGCCCTCTACAAAACCCGCGCCCTTCCCGCTCTCGAATTTCTCCTCAGCCGCCCCGGCGCCCACTTCGCCCTCACTCACGAGGGAAACACCTACGTCGCTCCCGGCGACGCGCAAATCAACTTCAGGAACACCTTCTACGGCTCCGCCGTCTGGCAAGGGATCGACGCGCTCCTCGCCCACCTCAACCCCTGGCTGCGTACCTATGTTTCCACTACGGACGGACATCCCCTTCGTCCTATCAACAACACCCGCGGACAGGAACCCGAATGGTCCGGCCTTCTCGCTCTCCACCGCCAGTCTCCCTCCCCCGCCCTCCTCGCCCGGGTCCGCGAAGCCGCCGACGCCTGGCTCCTCCGACTCCAAAAATCCGATACAACAACGCCCGTCGGCCTCCAGCCCTTCTACAACGTCAGCTTCTACCTCTGGTGGTGGGATCTCCTCGATCTTTACGAACTCACCCGCGAATCCCGCTACCTCGACGCCGCCCGCCAGTCCGCCTGGCAAACCGTCGCCGGCCAATGGGTCACTCCCCCCCCTCCCCCCTCTCCGGACGCCACGACCGTACTCTTCCCCGCAGGACGCCATTCCGGTTCCTACTACGTGTGGTTTCTCGGCGACACGCGTTTCCGCCTGGGCTTCCCCCCCCTCCCCCCCCCCTCTGGCGCCGGAATCCCGGACAGGGCGACGCCGGTGACACTCCCGCTCCCGTCGAAAACCGTCCCCGCCTGGATCGTCTCGCCCGTCGGCCTCGGCCTGGAGCAACCCATTACCTACCTCGACGCCGCATACCAGATGAGCAACATCCAGCTCTCCTCCTGGGCCGCCAATCTCCTCCGCCTTTCCGCCGCCACCGGCGACGATTACTGGCGCGTGTTTGCGCGCAATTCCATCATCGGCCGCGGAGCCAGCTATCCCGGCTACTACCTCTCCGACTTCATGGCTCTCATGCACGACCCCGATTATCCGAAAAAAGGCCCCGACCTCACCTCTTTCTACTGGCACCACGTCCCCGTGCATCTCGCCATGACGCTCGATTACCTCTTCACCGACATCGAGACCCGCGCCCGGGGCGCCATCCGCTTCCCCTATGTCAAGCAACAAGGCTACGTCTGGTTCTCCAACCGCATCCATGGCGGCCAGCCCGGACGCGTCCTCGACGACGACTCCTGCTGGCCCTGGCTGGACCGTCGTAGTTTTTCTGTCGATACCCCGAAGGTTGACCACCTCGGTGCCCGCGGACGCGACAAATTCCACCTCATCCTCCTCAACCAGGCCCGCGGACCCGCCACCGCCCGCGTCAGCATCGACGCGGCCCGCACCGGTATCATTCCCGGAACTACTCCCAGGCTCCGTGCCGGCGCGGACTCCGCCGGCACGCCGCTCGCCGCCGGCGCCGACGGACGTTACACCATCCCGTTCGAACGAGGCGGCTGGGCCGTCCTTTCCTTCGACGCCCGTCCCGAAGATGTCTGGCCCGCGCTTCCGCCCCTCGAAGCCCGGCCCGTCAGGATAGCGCCGTCCGACACCGCGTGGGGCGAGGGTCGCGCCTTCCGCATCCGCTCACCCTACGGTGCCGATTCCCTCTACGTCGCCCTCTCCGGTCGCCCCGACGGCGGCAAAGTCACGCTCCTCCCCGACGATGGCAGCGTCGCTCCGGCGCAAGTCAGCCGCTACCCCTACGAACTCAGCCAGACCGACATCCCGCTCACCCGCGACATACGTTTTCGACTACGCCTCGAACGCCCGGGCCAGCCCGCCACCGAAACCCCCCCGCTCAGCCTCCCCGGCACACTGTCCCCGCTGACGCGGGGAAATTAAGAATTAAGAATTAAAAATTAAAAATTAAGAATCAAGAAGACGAACCCATGCACACGAACCACTCATGATCTGCGACCTGCGCAACCCCAGCCCGACGGCGAAGCCGCTCATTCTTAATTCTTAATTTTTAATTCTTAATTCCACCGCGTCCCCCCCCCCCCCGACGCCTTCGCGCTTCCATGCATTTGACACTCCTCGACTGGTCCATTGTCGCCATCGCCGCGTTTGCGCTCGCCTTCATCGCGCTCCGGATTCGCGGCTACACGCGCAGTGTCTCGGATTTCCTCGCCGCGAACCGGTGCGCGGGACGTTACCTGCTCACGCTCTCCGAAGGCATCGCGGCCTTTGGCGTCACCAGCATCATCGCCAATTTCGAGAAATTCTACCAGGCCGGTTTCGCCGCCTACTGGTGGGGCATGATGCTCGCCCCCGTCGCCATGATCGTCGCCATGAGCGGCTGGGTCGCCTACCGGTTTCGGGAAACCCGCGCGCTCACCATGGCGCAGTTTTTCGAGATGCGGTATTCGAAAAACTTCCGCGTCTTTTCCGGCATCATGTGCTGGGTGTCCGGTGTTCTCAACTACGGCGTGTTTCCTGGCATCGTCGCCAACTTTTTCATCCACTTTTGCGGACTGCCACAAACCGTCACGATTGCCGGCATCGAAGTGTGCACGCTGCTCCTCGTCATGGCCCTCTTTCTCGGCATGGCGCTCACGCTTGTTTTCGGCGGCGGCATGGTCGCCGTCATGGTCACGGATTTTTTCCAGGCGCAGTTTCTGAATATCGTGTTCCTCGTCCTGATGGTCGTCGTGTTCTGCAAAGTCGGGTGGGGGCACACGGTCGAAGCGTTGTCGTCCACCGCACCCGGCAAGTCCCTGCTCGATCCCTTCGACCAGTCAAAAATCAGCGACTTCAATTTCTGGTTTTTTGCGATTTTCGCGTTCAAGGCGTTTTACAACTGCCTCGGCTGGCAAGGGACTTCCGGCTACAATGCCTCGGCGCGCACTCCGCACGAAGCCAAGATGGCGCGTGTGCTCGCCGAGTGGCGCAACGGCGTCTCCTACCTCATGCTCATGGTCCTGCCCATCGCCGCCTGGGTGGTGATGCACCACGCCGGTTACGATACCGTACAACAAACCGCCAAAACCTCGCTCGCCGCCATCGGCGACCCGCAAACCGCCACGCAGATGGCCGTGCCAGTCACACTCGTCGCCTTGCTTCCCGCCGGGGTAGTCGGCCTGCTTGCCGCGGCGATGGTGATGGCCGCCGTCGCCACCGATGATTCTTATCTGCATTCGTGGGGATCGATTTTCGTGCAGGATGTCGTGCTTCCCTTCCGTCACGGCAAGCCGCCGCTTTCGCAACGCGCCCATCTGCGTTTGTTGCGCGCCTCGATCGTGTTTGTCGCGGTGTTTGCGTTTTGCTGGAGCGCGTTTTTCCCGCTGCGCGATTACCTGTTCATGTATTTCCTGCTCACCGGCACCATCTACCTCGGCGGCTCCGGCGCGGTCATTATCGGCGGGCTGTACTGGAAACGCGGGACGACCGCCGGCGCGTACACGGCCATGATCGCCGGTTGCGCGGTCGCAGTCATTGGAATCTCGTTACAAGCCGCCTGGCCGCACGTCCCGGCCCTTGTCGCCCTCGCGCCCGGGTTCCCGGTCAACGGCGCCTGGCTCGCCATGATCTCCTGTGCTACGAGTATCGTCGGCTACGTGTTCGTCTCGCTCGCCACCTGCCGCGAGCCGGCGAACCTCGACCGCATCCTTCACCGCGGTCACTACGCGATTGCCGGCGAATTCCCGTTCTCCCCGGATCCCGACAGCCTGCCCCGCTGGAAACGCGCGCTCGGTTTCACGAAAAACTTCACGCGCGGCGACAACGCCATTTATTTTTTCAAACTCGGCTGGACCGCTTTCTGGACGCTGATTTTCGTCCTCGGCACCGTGCTCGGCCTCGCCGTCGGGTTCAATAAAAACGTGTGGGCCGGGTTCTGGCTATTCGTTATCCTCGTCAGCGCCGTCGTTGGCGCCGGCACAGTGATCTGGTTTCTGTGGGGAGGCACCCGCGACCTTTTCGCTCTCGTCCGCCTCCTCCGCGAAAAACAGCGCGACGCCGCCGACGACGGGCAGATCCACGAACCGGATACGTGAGGAACCTGAACCTCCCGCCGGGCAATTACGCGGCGGGAGGAAACGGATCCTGCGATGCCGAGCGCATCGGAAACGGAGGCGCTGTGCTGTTGCTGCGCGGCGGCACGAAGCCCGATCGCGGGATGACCGGAAACGGCGACCCGCTCCTCGTCATCATAACCGGCATCGGGTCCGGCTTGGGTAGAATAATATCACCCATGCGAAAATGATACCCGCGGATGTGCGCCTCCGGAGTATTGTCCACGATGTGGTTCACCACGTAAATGCTGCCATCCTCCAACCCGACCCAACCCGAACAACCGATATCCGGATGCGCACTCCGGTCATAATCCAGAGGCATGATCCGCACCTTGGCATCCTCCGGAGAGCCCAGACAGGAATCCACATCCGTCATCGCGCAAAAAAGATTTTCCGAACAACCGCCGGCCTCGCTGATGTTTTGGCTGAAACAGTAGGACACCAGCACCTGTTCTCCCACCAGGATACGGGCCGAAGGGCGGTAGCAGCCCGGTAACGGAAACGGCACAGCTTCCCCCCAGGTGATTCCGCCGTCCCGGCTGACCGCACGCCAGGTTTCGTTCTTTCCCTTGGACCGGTTGCGCAAAAAACACACCAGTTCTCCCTCCGGAAGCGCCAGCACGCTGGCCTCGCACAGTTGCAGACCAGGCTCATCCGCTATGATGAACGGTCCATCCCAGTCTTTGCCCCGGTTGTCCGATATCCAGGCCTGTGGCAGCCAACTGCGATTCCTGCCGTTAATGACGACATGTGTGGTCGTGATCCAGCGTCCGGCATGCGGCCCTGCGCCGAGTTCGACAATACGATCGGGCAGCGCGCCGGTCACCGGCAGCTTGCGCGGTATGTCCCAGGTCTCTCCGCCGTCTCCGCTGATGCAGAGCCAGTTGCTCCGCTCGCCAAGGAAGGCTCCCTTTTTTTGCGGAGTTGACACACAGTCCACCATCACAGCCAGCCGTCCGTTGCGAAGCGCCGTGATCCGGGGACAATGCCAACAAGTATCCCATACCGAACGGTATTCCAACGCCGGCGTCACCGGTCTTCTCTCGCTCCAGGTGCGGCCCCGATCCCCGGACGTCACACACACGACTCGCGTGGTGCGTCGCTCGACCGTTCCGGACCGTTCGGTCAACACACACACCAGGCGACCACTTTGCGCAACCGCCACATCGGGCCAGGTGAGCCGGCTGGAATCATCACGACATACGATATTTTTATAGATCATAGGCAGGGTTGTGGTTATTGGGAAGAAATTGAATGAAAGCTGGTAACGGATGTTACGGTGCTAGGGATACGAGCAGGAAAAGTAGTAGTACCCCGGAAACGGAGCGCAAGACTTTTGCAGTATTATTCCTGTTTTCAATGGCAGGGCGCGTCTTCCGCCGACCGCTCGCCCGTTTTTCCGGAACGGCCCCTCGTATCCGTTATTATACTACGCAGGTGTCCCTCGCGCATTTTGATTTTATTGACTGAACTGAAGTTACTGATGTTGCGTACTCCGGAGGGGGCTCCGCTTGCGAAGCCCCTGCGTGAGGAATCGCGTAACTTCATTTACTGACTAATGTTATGCGGAAGAGCCGGGCCTTCGCATCGCCCGGTACCCCTTCCGTACAAGTCTTCAGTCTCCCATCCTGTATATTCAGCAGGTGGAATCGCAGGAATGCCAAACATGTACAGATTCATGAACCGAAGTTACCGGAATTACCCGGAAGAACCGGGGAAGGCGACCCCGGCCGGAGCATGGCAGCCACAATCGCCAGCGTGGCCAGCGAACTCAGCGGCATGAGCACGGCGGCGAACAGCGGATTCATGTGGCCTGTTGCGGCCAGGCCGACGGTGACGAGATTGTAAAGAACCATAAAGACCAGCAGCGCGAGATGCGTGCGGTGACGGGCGTCGTTCATTTCCAGCAGCGCCCGGATGCCTCCGATCCCGCGGCCCAGATAATAAAAATCCGCTTTCTGGCCGAGCACGCCGCGGTGCACGACCGGCGTTCCCCGGCAAAGCGCGCGATCGAAAGCCAGGCTGTCGTTGGCTCCGTCGCCAAGCATCAGTGTATCTGCAGGAGCATGACGCTCCACCCAGGCCGCCTTTTCCTCCGGCGAAAGCCCGCCGAGCGCCGCCGTTTCTTCCGGGAGCCCGAGGTCGCGGGCGAGCGCGGCGACCTTTTCGGGACGATCGCCGCTCAACACCGCCACACCGAGCCCGCGCGCCCGGAGCGCCGCCAGTTCCTCGCGCGCATCGGCCCGGGCCTCATCGGCGAACCGGAACCGCGCCACCTCGCGCCCCGCTTTCGCAAGAATCACATCGGCGCGATCCGGAGCGGCGGCGGCGGCGGGCGCGCCGCCAGGTGACGCCATGCGCGCGGGCGGCAAGGCCGGTGCGCGCCCGAGTATCCATTCACCCAGCACCACGCCTTGTCCGGTCACCTCGCCCACTTCACCCGGCAAGGCGTCATGCCAGCCGCGCAGCAGAACCGCTTCGTGGAGCGCCCGCCCCACGGGATGGAGGTTGTCGCGCACCAGCGCGACGAGTGCTGCGCGCGCTTCGCCTGACGTAATGCCTCCCCCACTACCGGTTGCGACGGTTGCGGCGGTCACGGCGTCTTTTTCCAGAGCATCGAGCGCCTCGGGGTTTTGCAGCACGGGCGTTTCGAGTGTCAGCGTGCCGGTCTTGTCGAAGGCGAGCATCCGCACACGCGAAAGCCGCGTCCAGACATCGCGCTCCTTGATGAACACGCCGCGCCGCCGCAGCGCCACGGTGGCGATTTCCTCGGCCAGCGGAAAGGCCAGCCCCAGCGCGCAGGGGCACGACACCACGAGGATCGCCACAACCACCGCGCCGGTCGCCGGAATGTCGCCGCCCGTGCGCCACCACCAGACCGCACCCGCCGCGATGGCTGTGCCGATGATCGCGACGAGATAACCCTGGATGACGCGCTCGATCAGCCGGTCGCGGGCGGGAGCGCGTTCCGGTTGTTGCATCAGCCGGGCGAGCAGGGAACCCGCCCACCCCTGCACGGCAGCCAGCCGGATGCGCGCGCGGCTCACGCACGTCGCGCCGGCCGGCACGCGTTGCCCCTGGCGAAACACCTGTGGCTCCGTCTCCCCCGTGATCCAGGCAAGGTTGAAGGTCGCCTCGTCCGCGAGCAGCCGCGCCTCCACCGGCGCCACGTGCCCGGAGCCGATTTCGAGAGTGTCGTCGACGCGTATCGATTCCGGAGCTACATCGGTGACGGTGCCGTCGGCGCGCACCACGCTCACTCGCACGGCCAGCGGCTGCTCGCGCAGCAGGCGTCGCTGGTTGCGCTCCACCGCCACGACCTGCGCCCAACGCCCGATCAGCATCAGCAGGATAAAACCGCTCACGAAGTCGAAGTACTGGCACGCCGGATTCGCCGTCACCCAGCCGTACATCGAACCCGCCCAGGAACCCGCGATACCGAGCGCGATCGGCAGGTCGATATGCAGCATGCGCTCGCGCAGGGCATGCACCGCCCGCCGCAGAAAATAGCCTCCGCCCGCCGCCAGGCTCGCCGTGGCGAACAGCATTGAAAGTGTCTCGAACAGCCGCGTGTAGTCCCCCCCTCCCCCCCCCCCGCTCTTCATCCCGAAATACGCCGGCAGGGTGAAAAGCATGACGTTCATCGAGAACGCCACGCACAGCCCCACGCGTTTGACCAGCCCCCGGCTCTCCGTCGTCGCCATCCGGGCGAGATCGGCCGGGCCAACGAGGTAGTTGAATTTCTGTAACACGCGGGCGAAGGCCGCGGCGTCAAAACTGCCCTTAGCGCCACGGCGGCCGTCGCGCTCGCGACCGGCGCCGCTCCCTCGCGCCCAGCGCATCCGCCCCAAACCGGTTTGCGCGTTGATATCGATGCGTCCCGCTCCCGGCTGTTTCGCAAAAAGCCGTTCGATCAGCCACACACACCCTGCGCAGGAAATCCCCTGGATCGCGACGACCAGCTCGCATACCTGCTCCGCCGCCGCCGTGCGTCCGCCGCCCCCACCGGCTTGCCGTTCCTCCACCGCCCGCTGCTCCCCGGCGAGCCAGGCAAAATCGCGCTCCGGCTGGAGAACCGCGTCGGCTGGCGTCGTGACAGCATCCCTGATCTTGTAGAACGCATCGAGCCCCTCCTCGAGCACGAGCCGGTAAACGAACGCGCACCCTGCGCAGCAAAACCGTTCGCCCGGCGCCACCGGCACGCCGCAATGCGCGCAGACAGGCCGGGCGGTCTTCGGAGGCACAGCGGCGGCGGCGGGAGGCGGACTGGCGAAGGATTCGGAAACGGTTTTCATGGCAGTGAGCCGGGCACCCGTCAGCAAACGCCCTTCCGCCTCAGCCCACCATCCGCAAGCACGCCGGATAACGATACAATTTTCCTTCAGAGGCCTTCACCGCGGCGACGATCGCGAAAACCAGCGAACCGATGCCGATCGCAATCAGCATGAAAACGCCGATCACCACAAACACCAGCACCGCGCTGCACAGCGAATAGATCAGGACCGACAACTGGAAATTGAGCACCTCCCGCGCATGCTCGGCCACCACCGGTGAATCATCCTTTTTCACCAGCCAGATCACCAGCGGCAAGATCAGCCCGACGCCGAGCAGGGCGGAAAGGTGGCACAGGACCGCCAGCAATTTGTCGTTGTTCGAAAGCGGAAGAGGAGGGGGCGTGTTCATGATGTCGGGCAAACCGGGTGTTTATGAAAACAGTTTTTCATTCGATGAAAACGTCAATTTCCAGACCGGCCGGCCACGGGGTGTAATTGAAAGGAGAGATTACACCCCCGTTTTCCACTCCTGGAACTTTGGGGTTGCGCAAGGTGCTCCGGGTCCCTTTTTCTCACTCCTTAACTCAATTCAACACCATGCAAGAACTTGTCACTCTGGAGTGCACCGAAGCCCGCAAGGAAGGTAAGCCGACCTCCCGCTATCTCACTTTCCGCAACAAGAAGACCGTCACCGAGCGCATCGAGAAGAAGAAGTACAATCCCTTCCTCAAGCGCCACACGGTCCACAAGGAAATCAAATAAGCACCCGCACCTCCGCTTCATTCGCGCAGACAAGGCCGACCCCGATCCGGGATCGGTCTTTTTGTTTTTGCCGGCCCGCCGCCGCCACCGCGAGGATGCCGCCGACATGAATGTGCAAGACCGCCTCGCCAATCACCTCGAACGCGCCCCCGAAACCTCCGGCGCCCTCTGGATCGCCGCCAACGCCACCGTCACCGGCAACGTGACGCTCGGCGCGGACACCAGCATTTTCTACGGCGCCGTCCTCCGCGGTGACATCAACAGCATCGAGATTGGCGACGGCTCCAACATCCAGGACAACTGCATCGTCCATCTCTCCGACGATGCCGGGGTCAAGGTCGGCCGCTATTGCACAGTCGGTCACGCCGCCATCCTCCACGGCTGCACCATTGAGGATGAGGTGCTCGTCGGCATGGGATCCATCATTCTCGACAAGGCTGTCATCGGCGCGCGCAGTCTCGTCGGCGCCGGCTCGCTCGTCACCCAGGGATTCACCTGCCCGCCCGGCTCGCTCGTCCTCGGCCGCCCCGCCAAAGTCGTCCGCCCGCTCACGCCCGACGAACAGCACTCCGGCCGCAAACTCGCGGAAAAATACACCGAAGTCGCCCGCGCCCACGCCCGCAAGCAAACCGCCTCCGGGTAAAAAACCGGAACGGCAGCATTTTCCGCCTTCGTTCCTAATACCCTACTCCCTTCCGTCCTAATACCTCACCACCACAATATCCAGGGCATTGACTGGCGGAAAACCACTACCCATAGCGTAACCCCGTTGTTTCTCATTTCTTCAGGAAGCCATCACTACCACCTCACCCCTCCACGGCGGACGGACCAGCCGCCATCCAGTCTCTTCCCATCCTGAACATCTCCTCCCGGAGTGTTCCTCTGCAAAATCCCGATACCTGCGACTCAAACCGGCGGCTGCTGAGGCCGCTGCTTCGTCTGGCAGGGTCCTGTCATCGAAATTCGTCAACTCACTGCCAATTCCAGCACAACTCACAAACAACTTCCTCCATCCACCGTCACCATGTCACTTCACCTGCCCACACCCGCCCAGGATCTCGCCGCCTTCCTCCGCAATGCCGCTCCCGGCCTCCCCGCCCAGGTCCGCAAACGCGACGGACGGCTCGTCACCTTCGATGCCAAACGCATCACCCGCGCCCTCGCGCGCGCCGGAGCCGCCACCGGTGAATTTGACGACGCCGTGGCCCACCGCCTCACCCTCCGCGTCATCAACCTCCTCCTCGCCACCGTCGCCGACACCACTCCGACCGTCGAACAGATCCAGGACGTCATTGAGGAATTCCTGCTCGACTCCCCCTTTCGCAAGACCGCCCGCGCCCTCATCGTTTACCGCGACCAGCACAAACGCCTGCGCGAAGTCACCGCCCGCCAGGACGTTGCCCTCATCGACGGCTACCTCAGGCAACTCGACTGGCAAGTGCGCGAAAACAGCAACATGAGCTACTCGCTCCAGGGTCTGAACAACTACCTCTCCTCCGCCGTCTCCAAAACCTACTGGCTCAACGCCATCTACCCCCCCGAAATCCGCGCCGCCCACGAAAACGGCGACTTCCACCTCCACGACCTCAACCAACTCTCCGTGTACTGCGTCGGCTGGGACCTCCACGACCTCCTCCTCCAAGGCTTCTGCGGCGTCTCCGGCAAACTCGAATCGCGCCCTGCAAAACACCTCCGCACCGCGCTCGGCCAGATCACCAACTTCTTCTACACGCTCCAGGGCGAAGCCGCCGGCGCGCAGGCCTTTTCCAGTTTCGACACCCTCCTCGCCCCCTTTATCCGCTTCGACAAACTCACCTACGACCAGGTCAAGCAGTCGCTCCAGGAGTTTTTGTTCAACATCAACGTCCCCACACGCGTCGGCTTCCAGACCCCCTTCACCAACGTCACGCTCGACCTCGTGTGCCCACGGCACATGACCACCGAACCCGTCGTCCACGGCGGCATCCACCGCGAGGAAACCTACGGCCAGTTCCAGGAAGAAATGAACCTCTTCAACCGCGCCTTCTTCGAAGTCATGAGCGAAGGCGACGCCAAGGGGCGCGTCATGACATTCCCGATACCAACCATCAACCTCACGCCCGACTTCGACTGGGACAGCCCCCACCTCGAAGGCCTCTGGGAGATGACCGGCCGCTACGGCATCCCCTATTTTTCCAACTTCATCAACTCCGACATGAAGCCCGAGGACGCGCGCTCCATGTGCTGCCGCCTCCGCATCGACAACACCCAGCTCGAAAAACGCGGCGGCGGCCTCTTTGGCGCGCATCCCCTCACCGGCTCCGTCGGCGTCGTCACGATCAACCTCCCCCGCCTCGGCCACCTCGCCTGCGAAGAACACCCCTCCACGCCCGGCGAGGATGCGCCGCTCGCCGCCCGCGAGGAAGCCTTCCGCGCCCGCCTCGCCGCGCTCATGGACCTCTCCCGCGAAAGCCTCGAAATCAAGCGCAAGCTCCTCGAACGCCTCACCTCCGCCGGCCTCTATCCCTACACCACGCACTACCTCCGCCACATGAAGGAGCGCTTTGATGCGTACTGGAAAAACCACTTCTCGACCATCGGCCTCGTCGGCATGAACGAAGCCTGCGCCAACCTCGGCTTCGGCGGCATCAACACCGCCGAAGGCCGCGCCTTCGCCCTGCGCACGCTCGACTTCATGCGCGACCGCCTCGTCTCTTACCAGCGCGAGACCGGCAACCACTACAACCTCGAAGCCACGCCCGCCGAAGGCACCAGCTACCGCCTCGCCAAAAAGGACAAGGAACTCTTCCCCGCCATGCTCGTCGCCAACGAGGAAGACCTCCTGCACGGCGCCAAGCCCTACTACACCAACTCCACGCACCTCCCCGTGCAGGCCACCGACGACCTGTTCGAGGCGCTCGAACACCAGGACGACCTGCAAACCCGCTACACCGGCGGTACCGTCCTGCACCTCTTTCTCGGCGAGCGCATCGCCGACCCGAAAGCCGTGAAAAACCTCGTCCGCCGCATCGCGGAGACGCACCGCCTGCCCTACTTCTCGCTCACGCCCACCTTCAGTGTGTGTCCGGATCACGGATACATCCCGGGCGAGCAGCCCGCCTGTCCGAAGTGCGCAAAAGAGACCGAAGTCTATTCGCGCATCGTCGGCTACCTGCGTCCGGTCCAGCAATGGAACGAAGGCAAGCAGGCCGAGTTCAACCGCCGGCGCGTTTACAAGGTGCCGGTTGTCGCGGCGCCCACCGCGGCCAATCGCCCGTGAGCGTTTGCCTCTCCGCGTGGCACGGGCTTCCAGCCCGTGTGACGGCGAAGCCGCCGGACCGGAGTGGCATGGGCATCTTGCCCATGAGCGTTGCCTCTCCGCTCCGACGTGGCGCGGGCGTCCCGCCCGCATCCCGTTGCCTCTCCACTCCGGCGTGGCACAGGCTTTTACGGACAATCCGCCGATCCGGCGGCTTCGCCGTCTGCGGGCGGGACGCCCGCGCCACTTCCTGGTCACCGCGTGCCTTCCTCCATCAACTGATGATATGCGGTACCCCGCGCAGGGACATCGCTTGCGACACCCGCTGAAAAAACAAAAATCGACCGGAACACCGAAGCACCGCACCATCAGATTTTGATCGGCGCATTCGTTTTCATTTTGTAAAATTTTTAATTCTTAATCTTATTGATTGCCAGTCCTGTATTTTCCATGCGCATCGGCGGCTACGTTCCCTGTTCCCTGAGCGACTTTCCCGGTCGCATTGCTGCCGTTGTGTTCACGCAAGGCTGCAACTGGCGCTGTCCCTGGTGCCACAACACGGCGCTTGTTTACCCGGAACTGTTCACGCCCCCGATTCCCGAAGCCAACATTTTTGAACGTCTCGTCACCCGCCGCGGCAAACTCGACGGCGTGGTCATCAGCGGAGGCGAACCCACGCTTCACCCCGACCTGCCCGATTTCATCCGCCGCATCCGCGCGCTCGGATTTCAGGTCAAGCTCGACACCAATGGCAGTCGCCCTGGCGTCGTTCGTTCGCTCATTGCCGACGGACTCCTCGACTTCGTGGCCACGGACATCAAGGCCCCCTGGCCGCGCTACGCCGAGGCGGCCGGACTTCCCGCCCCGGCCTTCGACACCGATGCGCTTCAGGAAACCCTCGCCCTGCTTCGGGAAACCGGCATCGAGCATCAACTCCGCACCACCCGCTGGCCGGGCCTCGGCGATGTGGACGAACTGTACATCGAAGCCATCGTCGCCGGTTCGCCGCACGTCTGGCAAGAGTACCGCGAGCCGACATAACGCGGCCCGGGTATTACAGCCCAATCCGCCAATTCGCAAATTTGCCAATCCACCAGGCAGCCCGAGAGTGTTGCTTTCCCTGTGTGGCGCGGGCGTCTCGCCCGCTTCCGGGGAGGCATGGGCTTCCAGCCCATGCGCGTTGCCTCCCGGTTCCGGAGTGGCACGGGCATCTTGCCCGTGAGACGGCGAAGCCGCCGGATCGGAGTAGCGCGGGCTTTTTCTGACAATCGCCCGCTCCGGGAGTGAAGTAGCGAGAGTAGCGGGAGTAGCGGGAGGGAGGCGGGGAGGCGGGAAGCGGGAGGCGGAGAGGCAACGGGTTTTGGCGAGACGCCAAAGCCGGCACGCGAGACGCGTGCGCTCCCCGGACCTTTCCGATCCCCGGACCTGTTGCCTCTTCGGTTTTTCCCGGAGAAATCCCCCCCCCCCCTCCATAAAAAAAGCGGACCGGAAAAAAATCCGGTCCGCTGTATCCTGAATCAACTTACAGGTGTGTGTGTGTGGGGGGGGGGGGGAGCTGGGAACGATCAGCCGAGGCGAGCCTTGAGGGCTTCGCGTTCCGCCTTGAGTTCGGCAGGGAGCTTGGTTCCGACCTTGGCAAAGAAATTTTCCTGGTCAGCCACCTCGGCCTTCCACCTGGCGACGTCAACGGCCTGAAGATCGTCGAATTTCGCTTTCGGGAAATCCGCGCCGTCCCAGTCGAGGTTTTCGTAGGCGGGCTGGAAGCCGATGGCGCTTTCGGTAGCCTTCGCGCATTCGCAGCCGTTGGCGCGACCGACGATCCACTTGAGGACGCGGGCGTTCTCGCCAAAGCCGGGCCACATGAACTTGCCGTTGGCATCCTTGCGGAACCAGTTGACGTGGAACACGGCGGGCATCTTCGCCTTCTTCGCCATGTTGAGCCAGTGCTGGAAGTAGTCGCCGATGTGGTAGCCGCAGAAGGGCAGCATGGCCATCGGGTCGCGGCGCACCAGGCCGACGGTGCCGGCGGCGGCGGCGGTCATTTCGGAACCCATCGTCGCGGCGATATAGACGCCCTGGGGCCAGCTTTTGGCCTGATAAACGAGGGGCATCGTGTCGGGGCGGCGTCCGCCGAAGATGAAGGCGCTGATCGGCACGCCGGCGGGATCTTCCCAGGCGGGGTCGATCGTGGGACACTGCGAGGCGGGCGCGGTGAAGCGGGCGTTCGGGTGGGCGGCCTTGGCTCCGGTTTCTTTTGCGATGGCGGGCGTCCACGGGTTGCCCTTCCAGTCGGTGAGCGCGGCCGGGGTCTCGTCGGTCATGCCTTCCCACCACACGCCGCCTTCGGGCGTGAGGGCGACGTTGGTGAAGATGGTGTTCTTCGCCAGCGAGGCCATGGCGTTGGGGTTGGTCTTGACGGAGGTGCCGGGCGCCACGCCGAAGAAGCCGGCCTCGGGATTGATGGCGCGGAGCACGCCGTCCTTGTCGGGCTTGATCCAGGCGATGTCGTCGCCGACGGTCCACACCTTCCAGCCCTTTTTGAGGAGGGCGTCGGGCGGGATGAGCATGGCAAAGTTGGTCTTGCCGCAGGCCGACGGGAAGGCGGCGCTGACGTAGGTGCGGTCGCCCTTCGGGCTTTCGACGCCGAGGATGAGCATGTGCTCGGCCATCCAGCCTTCGTCGCGGGCCATGTTGGACGCGATGCGGAGCGCGAAACATTTCTTGCCGAGGAGGGCGTTGCCTCCGTATCCGGAACCGAAGGACCAGATTTCGCGGGTCTCGGGGAAATGGACGATGTATTTTTCCTTGTTGCAGGGCCAGAGGACGTCCTTCTGGCCGGCTTCGAGGGGCGCGCCGACGGAGTGCAGACAGGGGACGAAGGGTTTTTCGTTTTTGTCGATCTCCTTGAACACGGCCTGGCCGATGCGGGCCATGATGCGCATGTTGGTGACGACGTAAGCGGAGTCGGTCAGTTCGACGCCCACCTGGGCGATCGGAGAGCCGATGGGTCCCATGCTGTAGGCGAGCACGTACATGGTGCGGCCTTTCATGGAGCCTTTGAAAAGGCCTTCCAGCCGGGTGCGCATCTCGACGGGTTCGGCCCAGTTGTTGGTTGGGCCGGCGTCGTCTTTGGACTTCGAGCAGATGAAGGTCCGCTCTTCGACGCGGGCAACGTCACCGGCGTCCGAACGGGCGTAATAGCAGCCGGGCCAGAGCTTTTCGTTGAGCTTGATGAAGGTGCCGGACTTGACGAGTGCGGCGCAAAGGGCGTCGTTTTCCTCCTGGGAACCATCGACCCAGTGGATTGCGGCGGGCTGGGTCAGATCAGCCATCTTTTTCACCCAGTCGAGCAGGGCGGGATTGGTGCCGAGAGGCACGGAAGGGTCGCGTGTGGTCATGATTGTCGCAGTTTGTGACATAGGGAATGAGTTAACCGGAAAGCAAGTCCCCCCGACTTCCTGTTATTTAACCATCCCTGCGCAAAATTTGTGAAGTGGACCCGCCCGCATGAATGGAACGCCACCGGAGCATCAGCCAGGCTGTTAAGACGGGTGATGTTGATCTTTGGCGCGGGAGCGCCAATGGCCAATACTGTCCCCCCCCCGGTCCCATTGAAAACGTCGAGGAACCTGTTTTTTACTGGATGCGGGTGGCCGGGTGGCCTGAATGTCAGGCTTTCATGGCGCCACCCATCCTGATCATCGAAGACGAGCCCGCCATCGCGGATACCTTGCTCTACGCACTTTCATCGGAAGGTTTTCGTCCGCAATGGGCCGCCACCGGCCAGGACGCGCGCGCCGGCCTCGCCCGCGAGCCGTTTGCCCTCGTCATTCTTGACGTGGGCCTGCCGGACATCAGCGGATTCGAACTGTGCAAGCAGATCCGCCAGGTATCTCCGGTGCCGATCCTCTTCCTCACCGCCCGCAACGGCGAAATCGACCGTGTGGTCGGCCTGGAAATCGGCGGCGACGACTATGTAACAAAACCCTTCAGCCCGCGCGAGGTCGCGGCGCGCGTGAAGGCGATCCTCAGACGAAGCGTCGCCGCCCCGGCCTCTCCCCTGCCCTCCCCGCCCTCCCCGCCGGCCATGCCCGCCATGCCGGCAACCGGCGGCGCCAGCGATGGCCCGGCCGGGTTCACGGTGGACGAAGCGCGCTTCTGTATCCGCTTCCACGGTACTCCGCTGGAATTGACCCGGATCGAATTCCGGCTGCTGAAGGTGTTGCTCTCGCAGCCGGGCCGCGTTTTTTCCCGGGAACAGCTTCTCGCCGCCGCTTGGGACGAACCCGAGGCCAGCCTCGACCGCACCGTGGACGCCCACGTAAAATCCTTGCGCTTCAAGCTCCGCGCCGTCCGCTCCGACGCCGACCCGATCCAGACCCATCGCGGGCTCGGGTATTCGTTGCGCGAGGGAGGTTAGGGCACGGGCGCGCCGCGCGCCTTGCCCGGAGTCCGCAAAGCGGTATGGTTTTGTCCGTTTCCGATGTTGCCTGCCAATGTTGCCTGCCATGATTCCTTTTTTCACACGCTGTGTTTCCCTGGCCCTGACCCTGACCTTGGTTCTGATTCTGGTTGCAGCCGCAGCTGCGGCAAAAACCGTGGTTGTCACGGAAAACAACACACCCGGAAATGGAGAAATGCCAGTGGAACGCATCCGGAGCGGCGAGGAGTTTTATTTCAAGGTGAAATGGGGACCGC
>JAISAX010000427.1 GCA_031266495.1 Opitutaceae bacterium | reverse complement strand
TCTTCCACCCCCCCCCCCCCCCCCCTGCAACAGATAACCTATTACGATCAAAATAGATGCAAAAAAATATCAAAAGTAAAGGTTTGACCCCTTTGGATCGTCCCTTTGGATCGTCTTCGCGGCGAGAACCCGTGGATACGATTGTCCTGGATAATATTGAGATGAAACCGCAAGAAAACCTCAATTATAGTGGTGCCTCCTGTATTCAGGCCTTGCGCAAAATGTATGGGGAAAATCTGGAGCAGTCTGATATCCGTGACATGACAGACAATGTACTTGATAAAAGCGGACTGAAACCGTTTGATACATGGCGCAGCGTCGCCCGCCGCCTGCTTCCGGGCAAAGCAAAACACACATCAGAACTCCCGGAATTTCAAACACCACATAAGGAGGATGAATGAAAAACGGCATCACTCTTGTCAATTTGACCAAACGTTTCGACTTTCCCGTCAGAAACGTGAAGGCGGGTTGGCTTGAAAATCTCCTGTTTCCGGTCAGGAAACAAATAATAGCGGTTAACAATCTGAGCGTTTCAATCGCGCAAGGGGAACGGGTCGCGCTTATCGGGCCGAATGGGGCGGGCAAATCAACTACTATAAAAATGCTCACCGGCATTTTGCATCCAACATCCGGCGAGATAGACGTGTTCGGCCTGAATCCTGTCGCGAATCGCGTGAAACTTGCCCGTAAAACAGGAGTCGTCTTCGGACAGCGCTCCCAGCTCCTGCCAAACCTGCCATTGCGCGATTCATTGGAACTGTTCGGCGTCATGTATGACCTTTCCCCTCAAGCCATTCGCAACCGGATCGCCGAATTGACCGACCTGTTTGGCCTTGAAGATTTCAAGACCCAGCCTGTCCGCAAACTCTCGCTCGGCCAACGTATGCGCGTCGAGTTGGCAGCATCCCTGATGCACAGTCCCGAAATCATTTTCCTTGATGAACCGACTATCGGTCTTGATCTGGTCGCGAAAAAGAATATCCGCGACCTTCTTCTGAAGCTCAACCGCGAGAATGGAATTACTCTTTTTTTGACCTCGCATGATGTCGAGGATATTGAATCGCTTTGCGAGCGGACAATCATCATGGATAATGGTCGCCTGATTTTCGATTCCCCCACCCGCCAATTGGTAGCGTCTTTTGCCGATGAAAAATTTATGGATATTTCGGCAAAAACCCGTTTTTCAGTCTTTCCTCCCTTGCCGAAAGGTCTGACCTACGTGGCGAAGGACGCGCTCAAAGTGACAATCGCGCTGAATACCCGTCTGTTTGACACCAGAAAGACGCTTGTCGCAATCGCCACTCATTTTGACATAAATGATATAAACATATATAATGTAAAACTTGAAACCGCTATCCGGAGGATTTATGAGAAAAGCGCGGCATGAGATTCGTTTCGCTTTCCTGCTAATCAGGAATGAATTGCGCCAATCACGCCGTTCCCTGATGGAGGCTCTGATCATCGCCTTCCGATGCGGGTTGTTATTGCTTGTTTATGCAAGCACCTATAGAATGAAAGGCGATCTCATCGCGGGACTGCGATATGAGACCGTCGCCTGGAGCATGTTTCTTTATTTTATGTTCAGCACCCTGAAATTGAGGCGTATCGCCCCCTCTTTATTTCAGGATATACAGTCGGGAGATGTCCAGTTGCTCATCAACAGACCGATCCCGCATCTCGGATACCGGATGTGGAATCAAATCGCCGCCGGTTGCGTGTCCGCGGTCTGCGTTGTGCCTGTCGCCGTATTTCTTATGTTCCTGAATATTCCCGCGCCTTCCATCATGCGTTCCGGTATTTTTTGGGGGACGCTGCCCGTCGTTCTGGCAGGTTGTGTCATATTGTCATTGCTTGTCTATTC
The DNA here is from genome assembly GCA_031266495.1 of Opitutaceae bacterium. The sequence continues at coordinate 6,965 of JAISAX010000427.1, read as the reverse complement.
CATTATAGGATTGGCTGCCTTCTGGATGGAGGAGCCGACGCCACTCTTCTGGATTTCCGACAAATCCGTCATGATTTTGGGCGGCTCGCTTTTGCCGGTTGCGTTCTTCCCTCCGTTCATGAAAACGCTCGCGATATACAGCCCGTTCGGTTCCTGCCAATTGCTAACCCATATGACATCCGCCACATGGAATCATGAGGCGCTCAAATCAATCGGTATCCAGTGGTTCTGGATCGTCACCCTGTTGTTTTTCCTCGTCTGGCTGAACAAAAAGGCGCGAGTAAAATTATCCATAAACGGAGGCTGATCATGAAAGAGTTGCGATTTCTGCTTTATTCAATACGGAAAAACATCAGCAATTCCGCCGAATTGCGGGCAAGTTTTCTCCTGAACGCGTTCGGCATGATGTTGAACAATTGTTCGCTGCTCATCCTCTGGGTGTTTTTCATGAAAACAGTCGGGCAGGTCGGCGGCTGGGGACAACTTGATGTGGTCGCCCTTGTCGGGTTTGTCACACTCGCCTTCGGGATCGTTTTTTCTTTTTTCAACGGATTGTCAAAACTCGCCGCCTCGGTCGCCAGCGGTGGATTTGACCGTTTTCTGGTTTCCCCTCGAAGGATTTTGCCACGTGTGGCGACCTCGTCATTCGGCGTTTCGGCTGTTGGCGACATATTTTATGGATTTATCTCCCTGATTATTTATAGCATGGCCATGAAGTTGGGCATCGAGGCAGGAGTCATGCTCGTTTGCGGGGTGTTCATAGCCTGTGTTGTTTTCTTTTCCATCTTGCTGCTCACGCAAACTGCAGGTTTCTGGCTAATGGATTCCGTCTCGTTGTCGCAGAGTTTGTTCGAAGTGTTTTTGACTCCATCACTGTTTGTCGGTGGAACATTTCAGGGAATAAACCGGCTGGTCTTCACGTTTATAATTCCGTCTCTGCTTGTGGGTACCTTGCCTGTCGAAGCGATAAAACAAATGAACTGGCCGCGACTCGCGTTGGCAGCATCGCTGGCGACCCTGTTTCTGGCGTTATCCATATTTCTTTTTCACAGAGGGATCAAGAAATATGAAAGTTCAAATCTGAACAACTTTGGTTACGGCTGAACATCTCACAGGAGGCAATATAATCTTCAACACATGAACCGACTCGATTTTAGTTCAAATTCCAGAGAAGTTTCTCCTCCCGAAAGGACGGACAACCTTCTCGTTCTCCATACGCCTGTAACTTACTGGTTTTCGACGAAGAGGTGGCTTAACCAGGCGTTATCCGGGTTTCTTCCCCGTGAGGGTTACCATCGGTACCTTCGAACACTTACCCGCCACCGGGGAGCAGACGATGAAAATCCGGGCCTTCCTCGAACAACTCTCCGAATCCTTCTGGGCGCGACGCCGGACATCATGAAAAACCGCATCACAAGAATCGCAACGACCCTCGCCGGGCGACGTGGACGTCACCCCTCCATGTGGCGCGGGCGTCCCGCCCGCTCCGGAGAGTGGCACGGGCTTCCAGCCCGTGAGCGTTGCCTCACCGTTCCGGCGTGGCACGGGCTTCCAGCCCGTGTTCCGGAGACGCCCGCCATGCCACCCATGCCACCCATTGGAAAAAACCTTTGCTGTTGACCGGCAGTCGGCCCCGATCCGGCTGACTGCCGTCGCTGCTCTACCCCTGCCCTGAAACATCATTTTACCGGCTCTACGCGCGACAAGGGTGCGAGCCGGGAAAATTTACTCGTCCTCCGCATACCCGCATACTGGCCGACCACGGCAGGCGGACGCCCGATCCTTTTGTGCAAGACCGCAACGCCGCCAGGCGACCCTCTGGCCGTTCGTTCGTCCGCGCACGGGCAAATCTGTATCCATCATAAACACACATTGAGTATCATCATGAAAAATACGTTATCATCGGGCATCATGCCCGTCACCAAGGCGGCGCTTGCGCTGCTTGTTGCCGCATCATCGTTAGCCAGCCTGCTCGCGGCTTCGGCTGGCGACGATCAATCCGCGACCCGGACGTCCGGTTCCGCGCCGGACGCATCCGACGCCAGGGAATCCGGCTCGCCCATCCTGCTGGCCCCCGTGCTGGTTGCCGAGCAAGGCGTATCGCGCGCCAACAACATCCTCCGTCCCGCCGACATCGCGGCCACCACCAAGGGCGGCACCAACCCCCTCATCACGCTCAACCGCCTGCCCGGCGTGAACGTCAACGTTGTTGATCCCCTCGGCATCAAGACCTACAGCGGCACCGACCTGCGCCTGCGCGCCTTTGGCATCGGCGCGCTCGCCGTCGCCGTTGACGGCATTCCCACGCCATTCCTCGGCAACTACATGGCCGGCAACGCGCCCAACCAATACATCGACGCCGAAAACTTCGCCTCCTCCGAAGTCTCTCCCGGCACCGCCGATCTGGCCACGCCCGCCTACTCCGCCCTCGGCGGCTCCATCAATTTCCACTCCCGCCCGCCCGCCGAAAAACCCGGTGTCACGCTGTCCGGCACCTACGGCTCCGAAAACCTGCGCCGCATCTTTTTCCGCGCCGACACCGGAAAACACGAACTCAACCCGAACCACGCCCTCAGCGCCTTCGTCAGCGGCTCGAACAGTGAAATCGACGAAGTTTTCAGCACCGTTGGCGGATACGAACGGCAAAAATACGACGTTCAGGTTCGCTGGGACGCTCCCAACCTCTCCGTCACCGCCGCCTACGGACACTTCTTCGCCGACGACCTCGACGGACGCCCCATCGCCGGCATCTACCAGCAGCACCTCGGCAAAAACCGGACGGAACTCGCCGCGCTCGGTATCCTCGGCGACCTTACGGACGGCGGACGCAACTGGTTCTACTCCCCCGTTCTCGACGGCGACCCCAACGGTCTGGACAGCATCTACTGGAACAAAAACCGCAACAGCCGCACCACCGACATCCTCAGCGCCAGGTTCGAAGCCCGCCCCTCCGGCAACCTGAAAATCGAGGCCATCCCCTATTATCAGGAACGCACCGGTTTCAACCGCGGCGCCGTCCCCTTCCGCACCGCCCTGCAATTCTACGCCGAGAACCAGCACATCACCCGACTGCGCACCGGCGCGTATCGCACCGACATCAGCGCCCCCGCCACCCGCGGCACCCTCCTCGACGACGCCTGGCTCGCCGGCTACTCCGCCGCCGTCGCCGCCGGCACGCAAGCCGCCTGGCTCGCCGCCGTCACCGACGGCACCGACCAGGCCCGCCAGGGCCACGCCGACGGCGAACGCTACGGCATCCCCATCCACCTCGCCTGGAACCTCGACGATCACAAAATCGAAACCGGAATCTGGCTCGAACGCGACACACCGAAGTACGTCCGCCGCGGATACAACCAGATCAACGGCAGCAACGCCAACCCCTACGACTATTCCTCCTGGTGGGTCGTCTATTACGACCACCATTTCGACATCAAAACCTTCCAGCCCTACATCAAGGACACGGTCAGGCTCATCGACGAACGCCTCACCCTGTCCGGCGGAGTCCGCGCCCTGTATCAAAAAGTCGATTACAAAGGACAGCCCGACATCACCGCCCTCTACAACGGCGTCGCCTACGACAAGACATGGACCTTCGACGACTGGTTTCAGCCCCAGCTCGGCGCCACATGGAAACTCAACGCCACCGACGAACTCTTCACCAACCTCTCGCGCAACTATTCCAGCATCGGCGTGGACATCATCGGCAACACCGGCGTCCTCGAAAACGAGACATCGCTGAAACCCGAAGAATCCATCAACCTCGATTTCGGCTGGCGCACCACGCGCCGGGAATGGAGCGCCTCGCTTGCCGGCTACCTCATCCGTTACCGGAACCGCATCGGCTCGATCAACGCCTACGATCCCCTCGGTTTTGGCAGCGCCTCGACACGCACCAATTACGCCAACCTCGGCGACGTATCCGGATACGGCGCCGAATTCGCCTTCGCGTGGGCTCCCGATCCCGACTTCCGCCTCGGCCTTTCCCTCACCTGGCAACAACTCGAATATCAGGACGACTACGATGAACCCGTCGCCGGCGGCGGCTCCGTCACCCGCCCCATCAGCGGCAACACCGTGACCAACACCCCCGAGTGGATCATCAATGCCGACGCCACCTGGTTTGTCGCCGGCACCCCCTGGTTCGCCGGCGTCAACGCCCGCCACCAGGACGGCGTTTTCCTCACCACCTCCAACAGCCAGTCCATTTCCGGATACACGCTGTTCGGGCTTGGCATCGGGTACGACGCCCTCGCTCGCCCCGGCGCGAAAGGCGTGCTCGTCCCCAACCTTCGGGTCGCCCTCAACATCGACAATCTCTTCGACCGGCACTGGTTTTATTCGACGGGAGGCTCCTCGTATTCGGGAGGCAGTTTTTACGTCGGCACACCGCGCTCGGTCTCCCTCTCCGTCTCCGCAAGGTTCTGACGCCCTCCCCCCTCCCCCCCCCCCCCCCGCACGCCACAACCATCCGTAAACACACGGACACTGAACATTGTTTTATGAATACAACCGCATTTTCACGCCGCCAGTTCATTGGCCGCTCCGCTGCCGCGACCTTTGGCGCCATTGCCTTCGGAGGCCTGTCCCTCCGCGGCCAGCCCGCCGCTCCCGCGGAACAATCCGCGCCCGCGAAATACTGCCCATTCCGGGCGGCGGGCATCAAGCCCCCCGCCGGCGAACCCGACGAAACCTGGTGGCGGCAAGTCCGCGCCCGCTTCGACCTGCGCGCCGACCGCATTTACCTGAACACCGGCACCACCGGCCCGATCCCGATCTCCGTTCGTGAAGCCCGCGAGCGCGTCGAACACGAACTCGCCGAAGATCCCGGAGCCGACACACTCCGCCTCTTCACTCACGAACCGCCACGCGAAGCCCTCGCCAAAGCCGTCAACGCCGATGCGGACGACATCATCCTCACCCGCTCCACCACCGAAGGCCTGAACATCTTCGCCTTCGGTCTCGACCTGCGGCGCGGCGACGAAGTCCTCCTCGGTTCGCAGGAGCACAGCGCCGCCATCAACCCCTTCCGGGAACTCGAAGAACGCATCGGCATCAAAACCGTTCGGGTGGAGCTGCCCGTGCCCAACGCGCTCGACCGGGAACAGATTGTCGAGGCTTATCGCCGCGCCATCACGCCGCGCAGCCGCCTTGTCGTCGCCAGTCACGTCACCTACAAAAGCGGCCTCGCGCTCCCGATCAGGGACCTCGCCGACCTCGCGCACTCGCGCGGCCTGCTCATCTCCGTGGACGGCGCGCAGTCCTTCGGCGTGCTCCCGCTCGATCTCCCGGCGCTGGGTATCGACCACTACGCCGCGCCCGGCCAGAAGTGGCTGCTTGCCGGCACCGGCACCGGTTTTTCCTGGATACGCCGCGACCTGCAACCCCTCGTGCGCACCCTCACCGGCTGGCACGACCCGGAATCGACGCGGCCCGGCGCGCACACCGCGCGACGCTACGAACAGACGGGACAAAAAAACGTTGCGGGCATCAGCGGCATCGTCGAGGCGCTGGCCTTCCGGCGGCTCGTCGGCCCGGAACGCATCGAAACGCGTATCCGTTCGTTGGCTACGCATCTCCGTCGGGGGTTGGCTGAAATAAAGCCGGTTGAAATCTGGACACCCTCCGATCCGGCGCTCTCCGCCGGTCTCACCGCCTTCACGCCTGGCGGGCTATCTCCGAAAGCCGTCGCCAAGGCGCTGCAGGAACGCCACCTCGCCGTGCGCACGGTCGAGCTGGACGGCAAGGAAGCCCTCCGTGTTTCAACGCATTTTTTCAATTCGCCTGATGACGTGGACACCCTGCTCGCCCATCTCCGCGACTTTGCCGGCAAGCCCGCACTGCTCGCATGATCCGTACCGAACATAACGCCTTCCCCGAACAACGTTCCGAATCCTTACGATGTCTTTAAAAATGAATACATTCGCTCCCGCCTCCAGGCGCCGCGCCGGTGACCCCGGCCCGGTTCGCCCGCTTTTCCCGCGCGCATCCCTGAACGCATCCAGACGTGTGTTTCGGCTTGCCGCCGCCCTCTCCCTGATGGCGTCTTTCACGACGCCTTCCCTCCTGCGTTCGGAAACCGACGAGGCCCGTCCCTCGTCTGCCGACGCCCGCTTTGTCTCGCAAGACGTCCCCGAAGTGATCCCGGCTGGGGAAACCCGGCAGGTGTCGCTGACCTTTTTCAACAGTGGCGACGTCACATGGGATCCGGAATACGGATACAGTCTCGGCAATATCGGAGACGACCTCGCCTGGAGAGTCGCAAGGGTGAATATCGGCGTGCCGGTTCCTCCGGGCAACAGCGAGACATTTTCCTTCGACATCACGGCTCCCGTCATTCCCGGCAATTACAGATTCCAATGGAGCCTCGCGCGGGACGGCGACAGTGGGAACCGCGGCGTGCGTTTGTTTAACAAGGCGAACGGGGTCAGGCCGAACGCTGTGACAAGACATCGAAATGAAATTTGTCCATCACCATGATTTTCAAGCAAATTATGCCTCTCGTCCAATTTCAAGATGTCACAACGTTCGGCCTGACCCCATCCGTCTTGCCCCATCCGTCTTGCCGACCCCATCCGTCTTGCCCGCGTGCCCGTTTCCACCAGCGCGGCAAACCGCAGTTTGGGGAAGGCGGGTTCCCCCCGCCCGACGGCGGCGTAACCATAGTGCCGCGCGATTTCCGGGCTGTCCTGCAACTCAAGCGTCGAGCCGTCCAGCGCCACCACCCGCAATTCCCCGTGCCAGGCCCCGCGCGTGCGTTTGAGTGCCACCGGCCCGACGATGCGCCGGTACAGCGCCTCAAGCACTCCGCTGCCCAGCCTCGCTCGCGCCGAACTGATCGCCCCGCTGGTCGCCACCGCCAGTTCTCCGTGCCCAAACAGTCCGCGCGCCTCCTCCAGTAGCCAGCGCAACACTTCCACCACCCCGATTTGCGAATGAATGCACATCGCCATCACATAATAGACCAT
>JAISAX010000399.1 GCA_031266495.1 Opitutaceae bacterium | reverse complement strand
CGCCGCCCACCCCTCGCGCGCCTTCCGCACCGCCTCGCTCGACCACATCAAATACGGACGCCTCCCCGCCCCCGGCGAAACCCGCGACTACACCGCCACCGCCGCCGGCGCCGACCTCGGCCTCTATTCAATCACCTTCACCAACAACATCGACTGGGACTACTACGCGCTCGAAGCCTTCCACGCCTTTCGCCACGAGGCCGAACAAAAACGCTTCCGTTACTTCCTCGAAGTGTTCAACCCCAACGTCAACCCGGCGATCCCGGATCGCACGGTGGCCGCGTTCCTGAACGATCACATCGTGCGCACGCTGGCCGGCGTCACGGCGTCGGGCCGTCCCGTTTTCCTGAAAATTCCCTACAACGGCCCCGGCCCGCTCGAGGAACTGGTTGCCTACGACCCGAACCTCATCGTCGGCATTCTCGGCGGCAGCGCCGGCACCACGCTCGACGCCTTCCAGCTCATCCACGACGCGCAAAAATACGGCGCGCGCGTCGCGCTTTTCGGACGCAAGATCAACCTCTCCGAACACCCGCTGACATTCATCCTGTATTTGCGCCGCATTACCGACGGCCTCATCGCGCCCGTCGAAGCCGTCAAGGCCTACCACGCCGACCTCGAACGCCTCCGCATCAAACCGCAACGCCACCTCGCCGCCGACCTCCGGCAGACCACCAACATCCAGAGCTATCGCTGATCCTATGAAACGCTCCGCCATCAACCGCATTTACCGCGATGCCCTCGCCTGTTTCACGCGCCACCACTGGACGCTCCCGCCCGATCCGCAGTGGGATATCACCGACTTCGGCCTCGGGGATTTCGACCACTATGGCCTGACCCTTGTCAACCTCGCCGCCGAACCCGAGTACTGTGAAAAACTCATGTATGCGCGGCGCAACCAGACGACGCCCTGCCACACGCACGCGAAGAAAAAGGAAGACATCATCTGTCGGGTCGGCGAGTTGACGCTCGCGCTGAGCGCCCGGCGTCCTGCCGCCACCGCCGCCACCGCCGCCGCCGCCGTCCGGCCACCGGCCACCGGCCAGCCCGCCGGCGACACTCCCGTAACGGTATCGGTCAATGGACTACAGACGACAATCCCGGCCGGGCAACTCCTCGTGCTCCCCGCCGGTCATCGCGTGACGCTCACGCCCGGCATCTGGCACGCCTTCTGGCCGACGAGCGAGGAATGCATCATCGGCGAAGTCAGCACCGCCAACGACGACGTGAACGACAATCTCTTTCTCGATCCGTCCGTCGGCCGCTTCCCCGGCATTGAGGAAGACGAACCGGCGGACATTCGCCTGCTGTCGGAGAAATAGGAATACGCCACATCCCATGACCCTCACACCCCGCTCCGGAATCCTTGCCGCCGGCAACTGGCTCGTCGATCACACAAAACTTCTCGACGCCTGGCCGCCGCAGGATGCGCTGGCCAACATCATAGCCGAGTCGTGGGGCAACGGAGGCTCGCCCTACAACATCCTGAAAAACCTTTCCCGGCTCGGCGCAGCCTGGCCACTGACCGGCATCGGACTCGTCGGCGCCGATGCCGACGGAGAACGCATCCTCGCCGACTGCCGCGCCCATGCCATCGACACCGCGCAACTCCACACCACGCCCGACGCGCCGACCTCCTACAGCGACGTGATGACCGATTCGCGGACCGGCCGCCGCACCTTTTTCCACCAGCGCGGAGCCAACGCCCTGCTCGCCCCCGAACATTTCGATTTCACGACGCAGCGAGCGACCTCCGCCAGAATCTTTCATATCGGTTACATCCTCCTGCTGGACAGGCTCGACGAGCCGGTCTCCTCTGCCGAAACTGCGCCCGCCCGCCCGCGGATCTGCGAGGTTCTGCGCGACGCCCGTGCCGCCGGCCTGCTCACCTCGCTGGACTGCGTGAGTGAAAACAGCGACCGCTTCCGGACCATCGTTCGTCCGGCCTTGCCCGATGTGGATGTCCTTTTCGTCAACGACTTCGAGGCCGGAAAACTCACCGGTAGCGACTTGTGCAGTACAGGGAAAACCGACCGTTCCGATGTCGGGAAAGCCGTCCGTGCCATTGCCGGTTTCGGTGTCCGCCGTCACGTGATATTTCATGCGCCCGATGCCGCGTGTGCGCTCTCTGCGGAGGGCACGCTCCACTGGCAACCGAGCCTCCGCGTCCCGCCATCGGCGATCAGGGGCACGGCGGGCGCCGGCGACGCCTTCGCGGCAGGCGTGCTGTACGGCCTGCACGAAGACTGGCCCATCGCCGACTCGCTCAGGCTCGGCGTCTGCACCGCCGCCGCCTGCCTCGGCAGTCCGACCTGCTCCGACAGCATCCCGTCGTTGCAGGAAACGCTGGGCCTCGCCGAAACTTGGGGATTCAGGTCTCTCCCGCCGCTTGCGTGATGCAGAGGGATTTGGCGTGTGCAGACCTGTGATTTCTTGTTTGGCGCGGTCCCGGCGCGGTCGGCCCGTCGTGCCAGTTGCACTCGATGAGGACGGTCTTGGGTTGGGCCGGTAACCCGAACTGGTGATTATTGAGCTGTTCCACCACGAGGTCGAACGCCGCCGCGCCCACTGCCGGACGATGTTCGTCCACATGCGCCACGCCCGACTCCATCTGGTCCACCCGCGCGAAACCGCATTGTTCCGGCACCCTCACCCCGCCCTCCATCAACCACTCCCGCGTCGGCCCGAACGAAAGCACCACATCCGGACGCGCCCGCCGATACCAGCGCAACACACCCGCGGCGTTGTAATCGTCGTCCGCCGCGACGAACGGCTCGATCCGGTCCGGCGAACCCGGCGGGAGCGAGTGCTGTTGCAACAACAGGCTCGCCAGCCATTGGCCCCCTGTCCGGCGGTTGTGATGATCCGCGATCACCAGTCCGATGCGCCGGTAACCGCATCGCGTCAGGCCCTCCCAGGCCATCTTCACCGCATGGGCATGGTGCGTGCAGGCGCGATGCAGATTGGGGTTCACCAGCGAATAACTCCCGCATGCCACTGCCGCCAACCGCTCCCATCCGAGATCGGCTATTTTTCCCGGCTCGAACAACGGCGCGACCAGCACGCCCCGGATGCCTCGCGCCAGCAGAATGTCGCTCATCCGGTGCTCGTTCATGCCGGTTTCATGCAACCAGAATTCGTCGAGACGAAATCCCAGTTCTTTCGCCCGCCGGGTCGCCCCATCGAAAAAGGCGGTGTTTGCGGCGTTCTCCCGCCAGCCCGATTTTGTGCGATGCGTGGTCAGCCATGCCACCGGAGCGGGCTCGGAAAAGCGGCTGTGCCGCAGCCGGTTCATGAATTGCGACACCGCCGGGTCAGGACGGTATCCGAGTTGCGTCGCCAGCCGTTTGATACGTTGCCGCGTGGCAGGCGGGATTCGAGGGTCGTCGCGCAACGAAAGCGAAACCGTCATCAGGCTGACTTCGGCGCGTTTCGCCACGGTTGTCATCGTGACGCGCATCACGCGCGCGGGCGGCGTGGCAGGTTGCGCGGTGGAGGCTGAGGTGACGGGTGGGGCCGTTTTCATTTTAGGCTAAAACAACAAAAGGATTTCCTCTTCGCAAGCGCGCCAGTTGAGTGGTCCGGTTGTTTTTTTGCATTCATTCCGCCACCCGAGCTCCCTGTTTTCAACCGTAACTCCATTTCACGATCCATGAATCCGCCAAGAGTATCCAAAAAATCATTACCCTCCCCCCCCCTCCCCCAACTTTCTGACAATGATGTAGTTGCGTTAGAAAATTGCGAGAGCACCCGGGTGTTCGGAATGATCAGCGGCTTCACGCTGGTCGAATTGCTCACGGTCATCGCCATCATCGGAGTGCTGGCGGGGATTCTGATTCCGGTGACATTCAAAGTCCGCCTGAAGGCGCAACGCATGGACAGCATTGCCAACCTCCGCTCGCTCGGCGTGGCGGTGTCGCTGTTCACCAACGACAACAGGGACAAACTCCCCGGTCCGCTGGACAACACCCAATACGCCTACCGCAACGGCAAAACAACCCAGCTCTCCTGGTGGCTGGCGGAACACATGGGGTTCCCGATAAAAACCAATGAACGCGTCCCAATCCTTGGTCACCGCCGTTTTTTTTCCCGATACGGCCATGATTTGGAGCACTACACCGCCTACGTCACCAACCACAAGGTTTACCGGGGCGGCGTGGCGAACGAGTCTCCCTGGGGCTGGGCCAAGGGAGACGAACACAAGCGCACTCCCAAACCGCTCTACACCGTGGACACTCCCACGCGGGCCATCGCCATCATGGAAATCGACCAGGAATTGCTCACCGATGTTGGCGGCAAAGTGGGATCCAGCAGCCCCGAAAAACCGATCTTCGACGACGGACGCGCCGTCCTCTTCTTCGACTGGCACGTCAAGGTCGTCCCCTTCTCCGTGAAAATGGGCAACAACAAGTAATCCCTCCTCCCCCCCCCGTTGTTGTCCCCCGGCGGGCCGGCGCCGGCCGGGGCCGGAGTCCCGCACAGCACGCG
>JAISAX010000391.1 GCA_031266495.1 Opitutaceae bacterium | reverse complement strand
CGACGCCGTTCCCCCTCGGCGCGGGAGCGCCTGGGACCGCCGGCATCTTGCCGGCACGGTATAGGCAAGGAAGCCTCCCTACCCTTCCTGCCGATCTCACCTGTCCTTGCCCCATCTGTCCGCTGACTTCCGGCCTTTGCTCCCTGTCCTCTGGCCATGCCGGGCATGGCGCGGCTTTACAGATAAAACAAGAACGCCGTTTCTCCGGCTGGCAGGCCCACACAGGCTCAATGCATGGTTAAACCCGCCGTCCCGTCCTCCTCCTCCCCTTCCCCGCCCCGCGCCGACGCGCGATCAGCGGGTTCGGCAGGATCGACAGAAAAAGACCGGCTGTTCGACGTGATCGTTTGCGGCGGCGGCCCCTCCGGCGTGGCGGCGGCGCTGGCGGCGGCCCGGCGCGGTTGCCGCACCCTGCTGGTGGAGCGTTACGGATTTTGCGGCGGCATGGCGACGGCGGCGCTGGTCAACCCGTTTTCCGGCCACGCTCTTCATGACCAGCTCGCTCCGGTCGGGAAACGCGCGTCGCTGATCGGCGGTATCTTCAAGGAGGTCGCGCTGGCCCTGCATGCGGGCGGCGGTTTCGGCTCGGTGCTGATGGACGCCGCGTTCGACGAGGAACTCTTGAAGAGCATCTACGACGCCGCCCTCGTCGAAGCGGGCGTGACCGTGCGCTATCACACCTGGCTCGCGTCCATCCGCATGGACGGCAATCGTATCCTTGGCATCGATACGCTTTCGAAAGGCGGTCGCGAAGAATTCCGGGCGGAGGTGTTTGTCGATTGCTCCGGCGACGGCGACCTCGCGGCCATGGCCGGATGCCCGTTCAGCGTGGGACGCCCCGCCGACGGGCTTACCCAGGCCATGACGGTCAGTTTTCGCATGGCCAATGTGGACAAGCGGGCAATGGCCGCCGCCGACGGCATGAGGCTGGCGCGGGCGCTGGTGGAGCCGTATTTCCAGAAAGCGCTGGCGTCGGGAAAACTGCATTACCCGCACCGGAATTTCGTCCACTTTTACGATCACCCCCGGCCCGGCGTGCTGCATTTCAACATGACGCGCATCAACCGCGTTTCGGGCCTCTCGGCGGAAGATCTCACCCATGCGGAAATCGAGGGGCGACGCCAGGCCTTTGTGCTTGGCGAATGGCTGATGCGCAACGTGCCGTGGTTCCGCGACGCCTTTGTGGACAAGGTGGCGTGTCAGGTCGGCGTGCGCGAAACGCGTCACATCGACGGCCTCTACACGATGACGATGGACGACATCGTGCAGGCCCGAAAATTCCCCGACGGCATCACGCGGTCCCGGTATTTCATCGACATCCACAACCCGACCGGCGCGCTCGATCCGCACCAGCGGCCCAATGGCAAGGGAGAGGTGCACGCGGGATTCGGTCCGCCGCCGGGCGATTTTTACGAAGTGCCCTACCGGTGTCTGGTCAACACGCATTGCCCCAACCTGCTCGTGGCGTGCCGCGCGCTCTCGGCTTCGCACGAGGCGTCGGCGGCGGTGCGCGTGATGGCCACCATGCACGGCGTGGGCGAGGCGGCGGGCATTGCCGCGACGGAGGCCGCACACCGGAAATGCCGCGTGACTGATGTATCCGGAGAATGGTTACGCTCGCAAATCTCCTACATGAGCGAGCCGCCCGATTATGGCGCACCGTGGAATGCGGAAAAAAATTTTGAACAGGAGGAAACGAAGGCAACGAAGATGGAAAACGAAGACATCCCCATGCTCCATCCGGTTTTCTCTCTTGCTGACATGGAAAGTCGCCTTCGGAGGCAACCGGTCTCCCGATGAGTGCACGAAAGACGTTCTTTTACAGAAAGTTCGCAAAGAGCGCGAAGGATCCGATAACCGGAAAACCTCTTCCTTCTGCTTCTTCGCGCCCTTCGCGAGCTTTGTGTAAAGCACATCCGTGTAATCTACAAAAATCCGTGAAATCCGTGGTTCCTGTTCAGTGGTTCGTCTTTTGTCCGGAAATCTGATTCCCGTGAAACTCCACCCCGTCGATATCGTTGTCATCATCGTCTATTTCGCGCTGACCGTGGCGTTCGCCTTGCGGATTTCGCTGCGCAACAAAAACGCCGACCGCTACTTTCTCGGGGGACGCGATTTTCCCGGCTGGGCCATCGGCATCAGCTTTGTCGGGGCGATGATCAGCTCGGTGACGTTCATCGCGCTGCCCGCCGACAGCTTCAAGACGACTTGGGTGCGCTACATTCCCTACCTGGGATTTCCACTACTGATCCTGATATCGGTGTATGTGTTCATCCCGTTTTTCCGGCGCGGCACCCTCACCTCGGCCTACCAGTATCTCTCGCTGCGCTTCGGTCCCTCGATTTCGGCCTACGGAGCATGTGTGTTCCTCGCCGCGCAGATCATTCGCACCGCGAGCGTCGTTTACCTGATGGCCGTGCTCATGGCGGCGCTCACCGGCCTGAGCGTGGAGTGGAGCATCCTGATCGCCGGCGGCATCACCGCGCTCTACACCGTCAAGGGCGGTTTCGAGGCGGTGATCTGGACGGATGTCATCCAGACCTTCGTGCTCATCCTTGGCGCGCTCGTCATCATCGCGGTCATCGTGGGAAACATCCCCGGAGGTTTTTGGGAAATCCTGCGCGAGGCGATGGCCGCGGACAAATTTTCCATCAAGGATCTGAACCCGGCCACCGGCGCGCTCGAACCGGTCGCCACCGGTTTTTCGTTCACCGAAAAGACGGTCACGATGCTGATCCTCGTCGGGCTGACCCAGTACATCGCCGGCAAGCTGAACCAGGAGAGCGTGCAACGCTGGTGTTCGTCGCGCTCTTCCCGCGAGGCTACGAAGTCGATGGTGGTGCTCGGCGTCTGCTCGCTGCCGATCTGGGCGGCCTTCATGTTCATGGGCACGGCGCTCTGGGTGTATTACCAGCACTTTCCCGACGAGACCTCGCTGGGCATCCTCGGAGGCACGCTCAAGGCCGAGGGCATCCTGCCGCACTTCATCATCACGGTGCTGCCGCCGGGTCTGTCAGGAGTGGTCATTTCCGCCGCGCTCGCCGCCGCCATGTCCACGCTCAGCAGCGCCATCAACTCCGGCAGCATGGTGCTGGTGCACGACCTCTACAAAAAATACCTGGTGAAAACGCGCGACAACCGGCACTATCTGCGCGCCGGGCGGCTGGCCTCGCTGCTGGTGTCAGCGCTGATGGTCGGGGGGGCGTTTGTGTTCCATCTTTCGGATACAAAAACGCTCAACGATTTCACGATCATCATCACCGCGATTCTCGGCGGCGGCATCGCCGGCATGTTTTTGTTCGGGATGCTTTGCCGCCGCGGCGACGCCCGCGCCGTACTCGCAGGCATCGCGGCCACGGTGGCATTCACGATCTACGCGCTGCTCATGCAGTATGGCGCGCTGCCCCGTGTATTCGATCCCTACTACACGGCGATCATCGGCAACGCCATCATGGTGGTCGTCTGCTACGCGGCGTCGTGGATCTTCAAGACCCGCCCGCGCGACCTGACCAATCTCACCGTGTGGGACCGGACGCCAGGATCGGTCGCGTGACACATTCAGTTTCCCGATAAACGCAAGCAAGCCTCTCGAAGTTTGGGAACGTGAGTAGTTGCGGCTTCCCATACGATCTGCTGTTCGACGGAAAAATAGGCGTGGGCCAGGACATCCCTGAATCCGGCGATCTGCCGCCAGGCGACTTCGGGTTCCTGTTCGCGTATCGAATCCGGAATCGCCTTCACGGCTTCCCCGATAATCTCGAACACACGGGCAACGGCATCCTGTGTTTTTTCATCCAGCAGAAACTGTTCACGACCAAGACCTGCGACATGACGCTCCACGCGGTCGCACGCATCGATGATGTCTTCAAGCCGCTGTGCAGGATCACGCGACATTCAGCAAATCCTCCCTGATTGACTCCATGAAACGGGGGCGGCACGCCGTCCGGGACACCAAATCAACCCTCGCGCCCAATCGCTCTTCGAGCATCAGCTTCAGGTTCATAAAACCCTCGAATGAAGGAGGCTCTTTGAAACTGACAAGGATATCCCAGTCACTTTCCGTACCGGCCTCCCCTCGTGAACGGGAGCCGAACACTCCGGCATACTCGACGCCAAACGTCTTCATCGCCGGCCACAACTCACGCAATCTGGCGAGGTCTTCATTGTTGTGTCGGGTGCTTTTCATTGCTTCCTGTGTGGAAAATCCCCCTCTCCACATTCCGAGTCAAGAGGCGTCTTCCCTCCCCCCCCCTCCTGCCGCGGTCACCCTTCGTCAATCGTTTGGTCCGGCGGATTCGCCGAGAAGCCGGCGCAAGGCTTCATTCCCGAAAAGTTCATAAACGAGCTTTCGCGTATCGAGAAAAACGCAGACGATCTTGCATCCGGAAGCGTAGTGAAAATCAACTCACATGACAATCCCCCCCCCGATGAATAATGCGAACGCATCTCCGATGGCGTGGACATCATAGGTCAGGAGGCAGTAAACCCGGGTGCTTTTCGCGCAACCATGAGACAGTCTGTTCGCGCGATTCCCGAACACATTCGATCAACTCACGGACATCATCGGCGGTCGCGCCGCCGACATAATCGTATTCCACCGTGTTCCGTTTCTGGCGGCAGCCATCCAGATAATCCGCATCATCGCGCCATTTTTCGCCGAGGATCAACGGTAGCGCTTGCAGTGTTCTGTAGTACGCAAGCGACTTTTCGGGACGGTAGCCAGAAGCGTACAAGAGGATTGTGCAGAGCTTGAGCGCGGCATTGTAGGCGATGCCAAATTACCAGTCCACAGAGACGCCGCCCCCCTCGGCATCCTTGATGTCGCGGCGGGCAATCTGCCACAGATTTGGTATCTCCTCAGGTGTCGTCCGATGAGGTCTCGGCCAGCCGTTCTGTTGCCAATTGCTCAAGCGCATGGGCATCTCCTATGACAAACAGCTTGGGGTTGACCAGCACGTTGCTCCAAAAATGTTCCTTGGCCGCGTGCCGTCGCCGGAGTTCCGCAACGGAGAAAATGTGCGGATTGATTTCCCGATACAGCGTATCCGCCGCCTTGCGCAGGCGGGAGGCCAGGGCACGCTGGCCGATCCCTCCGATGATCATCAGATCAATGTCGCTCTCCGATGTCTCCTCATGCCTCGCCAGTGAACCGAAAACAAACGCGATCCGGATTTTTTCCCCGTTGCCCAACGCCTGCAGCAGCACATCCGCCAAGCCAGCGGTCTTCAGGACAATGCCGTGCAATTCCGGATAGAGAGGATGTTGCCGATTTGCCTGATAATAGAGCCGGTTACCGCTGCGACGGGCGGTTACCAAACCAGATTCAAGCAGCTTGCGTACGTCCTGCTCAATGGTGCGGACCGCCAATCCGGTTCGCCTCTGAAGTTCGCGCAAGTGAAGTTCTCCCGATTCCAGACCGAACAAAAGCCGTAGCAAACCGGCGCGGACCTGAGAGCAAAAGAGAGAGGCAAGCGTTTCCATCGTTGTCTGGTAATTACAGACAACTGTCTGGTTTTGACAGACAATTTTATCTTTGTTTCCAGGCAGCCTTCGCTGCGGCGTCCCCCCCCCCCCCACTTTACAGATATAGTAACGGAAGAGTTCTGACCCTCCCGCCATTCCGCTCCTTTTCTCTCGGAACCGTAACATTCCCATCAACTGCACACATATGAAAACAAACCTCCTGCTCGTCTCCGCCCTCGTCCTTTTCGGGGGCACCTCCGTGGCCAGCGCCCAGACAACCATCGCCCAATGGGATTTTTCCAATGCCACCGCCAGTGATACTTCGAACATCGTTGCTTCCTCCTCCACGGTCCCCGGTCTCACCGTCAGCCCTCTGACCGAAAACGGCAGCACCAACACCATCGGTGTCGTCACCCAACCCGTCAGCAACACGCAACCCTACGCGGGAAGCGACACCTACACCGGACGGCTTTATGAAATCGGCATGAACACCACCGGCTATGGTACCGTTTCGGAAAACAGCTACTCGCTAAACTTCAGTGTGAGCGTGGTCGCCGGTTACCAACTGTCGCTCTCCTCCTTCGCCTTCGATCTCGGTTACGACACCAGCAATGGGGGGAATGTGCATCTCCAGTATTTCCCCCAGGCCCGCCTTTACGTCTCCACCGACAACGCAACCTGGCAGCCCGTGGAAGACTCCCAAAGCCTCGCCGAAGGACTGTCCTCCGATTTCAGCGGACGCGGCTACTACCTGAAGACCGGCCTCACCGTCACCCTGTCCTCCCAATCGTTCGCTTCGCTGGAAGCCGGTGACACGCTCTACTTCCGGCTCGCCATCGCCGAAAGCAGCACTTCCAACACCGACACCCGCCGCACCATGCTCGACAACATCACCCTCACCGGCGAGTTGACCGCCACCGCCGTCCCCGAACCCGCCACGACCGCCGCCGTGCTGGCTGGCCTGGCAACACTCACCACCCTCATCCTCCGCCGCCGACGCCACCACTGAAATCCCTCCCTCCCCCCCCCCCGCTATGAAATTCCCCCTCATCGCCGTATCACTGATTGTCGCCGCAGGCATCGCCAGCCAAGGCGCGGCGGCAACGGATGCCCCCCCCTCCGCTGCTACTCGTGATGTTTCCGGGCAACCGCTCTCTCCGTCCAGAGCCGCGCACTTTTACGGCGTGACGCCGCTCTCCCCGCCCTGGCTGCAACGCGACCCCGGTCCTCAATACTGGTCGCAGGCGCGCAAATGGCAGGGTGTCCCGGGAATCGAACGCAGCCCCGGCGGACGCCTCTGGGCCACCTGGTATGCCGGCCCGCTCATGGAAGG
>JAISAX010000336.1 GCA_031266495.1 Opitutaceae bacterium | reverse complement strand
GAGGAAGCAATGGCTATTTCGCAAAGCCCAAGCCCCACTCCGTCGCATTGCCATTACGGGGGACAGGGGCGGAGCATCGGAGCGGTAGCGGCGCTCCACGTCTTGGCTCCCGGTCGGATTCCGACCGGTCCTGGCTGACGAAGGCTACGTCCGGCGACTCCGCTGCGCTGCGTGTCCGGGCTAACCGGGACTCCCTTCGCCCCGGACCCCTGCTATCCGAAAAATGGATACATCTGAAAATTATTCAACAGATTGGTGGATAATATGTTATTAGTAGGTTTTTTATATTTTTGTGTTGATATTCCGCCACTCCATTTCAAGCTCAACATCCTTATCCGCAATAAATTAAGATAAATTTTGTATGAAAACAGGACACTCGAAAATCGCCCTGACACTCCGGCAAAAGCCCGAAGCCTACTACGGAAAGCCAACCGGCAAAACCCGCTGGCTCGCCGGGACGCAGGACAAGCATCACCCGACCGGGAGCGTGTTGGGGCGCGGTTATCCGCCGCCACCGCCGACGCCGCCACCACTGTCGTCGCCGTCAGCGCCGTCAGTGAGCGGGAGCAGGACGGGGGGCGCAGAACGTCTGCGCGCGGCGGCGCGGAATGTGGCGGACTACTTCCGGACATGCTTCAGCCACAGGATTTATCTGCTGATTTCCCTCGCCTTTGCCTTTGCCAGCATCGGCACCAGCGTCAGCACCTTCCACGTTTTCCACGCAGCCTCTGTCGGACTGACGCTGGCGCAATACGGGAAAATCATCGCGGTGTCGGGCATTGTGGCGGCGTTGCTGGGCTACCCTTTGGGCAGCCTGGTGGACCGCTTCCATCCGGTGCGCATGATGTTCGTGGCGCGGCTGGGATTGTGCGTGGTCACCGCGCCGTGGCTGGTTTTCCTGTTCGCCGACTTTGCGCCTGCGACGGCGTTGCGGATTTACGTCTGCATCAGCTTCGCGTCCGTGCTGATGATGACGGTGTTTGGCGCGGCGGGCATTCCTCTGCTCATGCGCTGCTTCCCGCGGGAGAGATACGGGCAGTTTTGTTCGGCATGGGCGATGTTCGTCTCGTTCACCGTGATGCTCGGGAGCATGGTTTCGGGAGGCCTTCTTGATTTGCTCAAAAAACTCCACGGTAACGGCGCCCCGGATTTTTTTTACCGCTACGTAATGGTGTGGACGCTGTTCTTCTACCTGTTGTCCTTCGCCGCCACGTGGCTGCTCCGCCGCGAGTGGCTGCGGCTGGGAGGAGACAACTACGCGCCTCCCGGCCCCGGCCCGGCGCCGGAATCACCGTGTTAACGACGCCTGTCCGTTCCGCGCGACGGCGGAGCCTGGTGGCAGGGGGCGGATCGTCTGTCCGGGGATCCATTTCGCGGGAATCAGCAATGTGGTCGGGTGACGCGGCAGGCCGAACTCGTCGGCATGTAATTGTTTTACCAGTACATCCACGGCCATCCTCCCCTTCTCCTTGCCCAGGTGATCCATCCCCGATGTCAGCCCGTTGTCGTTTTCTCCCTGACCCAGACAGACATAGCCGATTTCTTCCGGCACAGTGAGTTTCAGTTTCCGCAACCAGTCCAGAGTCGTACCCTCGGTTGCACCTCCCCCGACGATCACGTCCGGTTTCCATTGTCCGAACCAGGAATTGAAGTGCTCCCGGGTCAGGCCATCCCCGATCAGCGGGGGGATGAATGCGAGCGAGGGATGCAGGTTGATGTGCGTGAGGTAACCGGCCCGCCATTTGTTGCGCACACGATCATCGAGCCGTCGCGAGATCACCAGACCGATGCGACGGTAGCCGGCCTGCTGCACCTTCCGCATGATTTGCAACATGGTATTGAAATGATCGGTACAGATGCGGGTCAGTTCGGGGGACTTGAGCGAGTAACCCAGCGTGACCGCGGAGAACCGCTTCCAGTCGAGCCGCAGGGTGCTGCCCGGATACGCAAAACCGGCGACGATAACGCCGGCGATCCCTCGCGACCAGATCATGCGCGAAAGGTGCCGGGCGTCGATGGTGTTATGTCTCAGGCAAAATTCATCCACGCCGTAACCCAGTTCTCCGGCGCGTTCACGCGCACCGACCACTTCGTTCTGACCCTGCCTGTAGTTCCGCCAGTCAAAATCTTCGCCTCCGTCGGGGGTGTCCCACAACAACGCCAGAGTGGCGCCCTGTTCCCGTTTCCGGGGATTGCGCAGGTGCACCATCAATTCCGCGACTTTGGGGTCGGGGACATAGCCCATCCTGTCCGCGATTTTCCGGATCCGCGTCCGGGTCTTTTCGGGCAGGACGGTCTGGTTGCGCAACGCGCGCGACACTGTCTGCCGCGAGACGCCCGCCTGCTCCGCGATGTGCCTGAGCGTCACGGGCGCCGCTCCGCTTCCAGTCTCGCCGCCATCCCCGCCGCCGCCTCCTCCTCCCGTGCCGACGGCGGCTTTCCCGATGGGGTTGGCAAGGGCAAGGCGAAGGGATGACCCGGAGGCGGTTTTTTTCATGCAACGGTAACATAAATCATGTGTCGCCTCGCGGGTCAACCGCCAACAGCTTCGTGCCGTTTTTGCACATCTACATACCCATTTATCCACTGCATTTCCCGCCGGTCACGGCGTCCGCGCCGGCAACCGTCGCAACTGACAACAACCCGTAAATAACCACACCACCCGCCATGAATACATGTTCCAGAACAAGTGCCATCCATCTGGTCGCATTTCTGTTTGCCGGCCTCCTGCCTGCGCAGGGCGCCCTTTTGTTCGAGGAAGACTGGTCCTCGTATGACGTCGGCACCAACCAGGCCACGATCACCGGTACAACAGGAAACTGGATACGCGCCTTTTCAAACTCCAACGAACATTTCGTGATCGCCGCCCATCCGGATTCAGAGAGCTTTCCGGCAGGAAAAGTTCTCGCGACCAAGACCTCTTACACAAACCCGACGAATATCCCGCGCATCACATCGAGAACCGATTTCACCGTCGAGCAAGGGGTGAAAATCGAGTATTCTCTGAGTCTCAACACGGCCACTTCAGGCCAGTTGGCTATCCGGATCGGATTGGCCCAGCCCAAGACGGGTGAGACTTCGTCTTTTGACAGCGAGCTTTATGTCTCACTCAACTCCACATCAATAGGGTTTACGGGTAGCGGGACGGCAGCGCCGCCAAGCGGCACCTCCTGGCCCAGCTACACCTGGGAGCCGGGAGAGTTTTCCCTGGAGACGTTCTATAATTTCACCCATGAAATTGTCCCCGTATCCGAAGGTGTAGTACGATCAACGATTTACATGGGGAACAAGGAACTGCTCAGCTATCAGTACAGCCTGTCCGGATCCTTCAAAGCGATAATCAGTCCCCGCGACGCTTCACCTGCCATGGTGGATGCCTGCATCGATTATATCAGGGTAAGCTCCTTTGTCCCCATCCCCGAATCATCCGCGACGGCGGCGATGATCCTGCTCGGCACGGGCGCCGGTGCGCTGGCAGCCGCGGGAAAACTGCGCGGGCAACGCTGATCCCGCGCCGCGCCCCCCCCCCCCTCCCAAAAGCCAACGGGAAAACCGGAAGCCACTGCATCATGAAAACACGGATACGTGAATCGTTCCTTGCCGCCTTTCTTGCCATCTTGGGCGCAGGGCCGGGTCTGGTCCCGGCGCTGTCAGCCGCCGAAAAATTTTCGTGGAAACTGCCCGGACTGGAACAGGAGACACGCGGTGCGTGGACGCTCAAAAACCTGACGTCCCCCAAAGATGCGAACGAGATATTCGAGGAGATCGATGCCCCGTCGAAAATCGGAATCTCGGCGCGGATCACGCAGGAAAAAAAGGCGGGCAATGCGGTGATCGTGCGCGTGCTCCTGCGCAACGACGGCAAACAGACGCGCTTCCTCAAATCCGCATTTTCCGTCGCCTCGCCCATGCAGGGTTTCCTGTGGTGGAACGGCTACGCCAACACCATCAAGACCCGCTTCGACCCCTCGGACGCCAACCTCTCGGCCTGGTTCCCCGCCAATGCGCTCATCGGACGCGAGGCCGGCTTCTCGCTCGGCCTCGATCCGCGCGAAGTCTTCAGTCGCGTGGACACCGGACGCGGCACCGACGGCACAACCCTCCTGCTGGACATTCCCGTCGTGCTCAACGCGGGCGAACAGCGGACGACATCATTCGTCGTCACCTCCTTCCCGGCCCGCTACGGCTACCGCGATGTCATACAAAACTACTACGACCTCTTTCCCGAAGCCTACCGGCCCGTGGAAAACATGCACCCCTCGATCCTCTCCACGGAAAGCACCTACCTCTTCTGGACGCCCAAACCCTACGGAATCGAACACACCGACGACATGATCCGCCGCCTCACCGGCGGGCGCGGCGGCTGGGAATGGTGTTACGCGCCATTCCTGCGCGGCGGCGACTGGGCCACGACCTACGAGTGGACGGAAGGTTTTAAAAAATACACCCGCCGGCATATCGACGAACGCCGCGACCTGATACGCGAACGCATGGGCCGGGGCGCCCCGCTCGGCGTAGCGCCCATGTATTACGTGAACGTTGCCTGGGCGGAAAAAACCCTGATCGAAAAAAATTTCCCCGAAACGCAAAACGACCCGCGTATCCGCCGCTCCTGGGGCACCGATGCGATTTTCGGCCTCTACACCGGAGCCAATCGTTACGGCGACCTCTTCGCCGAATCGGTAAAGCGCATCGCGGAGTGGTATCCGCAAAGTCGCGGCATCGCGTGGGATTCGGCGTTCGGCCATGCGCGCGCGGGCGAGGACGTCGCCGGCGTGCTGCAAACGGAAGCGCGCAGCTTCGACAAGGGACGCCAGTTCGCGTTGACCGGCGTCGGCTTCGCGCCGCTGCTGGACCTGAACCGGAGCCTCGAATCGGAAGGCTGGCGGCGCGCCAACGCCGTCAACCTGAAACTCGTCTCTCCCTGGTTTCTGGGGGCGCGCAGCGACTCCGCGCTTTACGAAGGGACGCCGGTGGAAGACTCGCGCCGCCTGCCGCGCTTCGAGGTCATGCGCGCCAACCTCGGCTCGCCCAAGGCGCTCGCATGGCACAAAAACCTGCTCCCCGCCCACATCAAATGGGTCCAGTGGGATGATCTGGACGCCCCGCAGGTGCGCGACGCATGGAGGCAACTTCACCAGGACGCCCTGTTCCTGAGCTATTTCTGGGGCGGCATCCCGTCCCCCGGTTCGCCGACGCTGGGCGTGCCGTTCGTATTCGAGCAAGTGCCCGTGCTGATCGACCTGATACGCAAGGGCTGGCAACCCTCGCCCGCCTTCGAAGCAGACGGCGTGGGGACGGGAGATATGGCGGGAGGTGTGGCGGGAGGCGGGGCGGGAGGTGAATTCCTGACCGCCCGTTACGGCGGCAGGGAACAAGGCGCCACTCTCGCGATCATCAATACCGCGTTCTCGGAAAAAAACGCCCGCCTGTATTTTCCGATAAAATACTGGAACGGAAAAAACCTGCTCCTCACCCGCCGAGACAACCATCCGCTCGTCTCGAAAATCACCGCCGCCGCCACCCTTGCGGAGGCCGTCGTGCCGGCGCGCAGCGTGTTGTTATTAGACGTGGCCGGCGTATTCGAATCCACACTCCACGACAAAAAACTCCCCGATGTGCTGACCGCAACACCCGTCACATCCGCCGACGGACGGGCGGGGTGGGAGTTTTCCGTCGAGACATACGTCATCCGCAACTGGACGGTCGAGCTTCATGCCGACCCAACCTGTGCCTCCACCGCGGTGCGCATCGGCAGGAACACGCGGGATTTCGCCGCCGGCCAGAAAATCGGTTTTTCGATTGATTCCGCCGCCTGGCCCGACGATGTGCAGGAACTGAACCGGCGCTCAGGCAAGTTTACCGTAATGCGCGCCCCCAGAGTATCGACACACGGTGTCAGTACCGAGTCACTACAAAAACTCCCCTGGTTTGCCGCCTCCGCCATGACCGGAGGCGGCGGCACGACGGTCTCCTTCGAGGAAGTGGGCAAGGCATCCGCCGCCAGCATCGAGGCGGCTCTGAAACGCTGGTTCCTGATGTATTCGGCCAACGTCCTGAAAAAAGAGGAGACGCCCGTGTTCGGCAAACCCGCGACGCCTGGCGGCCTCCCGCTCGTGTTCAGTGTCGGCTGTGCGGACGCCACGGATACAACGGATGCCGCAGCCGGCTCCGTCGCGACGATCGGCATCAAGGACGGCTCGGCGCGGGTGCGCGCCGCCACGGAGCAGGACTTGCCGGAAGCGCTCGACGTGTTCCTGCAACTCATGGACAAGGCGTTTCCATACTACGGGCACATCTTTTCCAGGGATGAAACCGTGGAGTTCGCGGGCCTGTCCGGAAAAGAACTCGGACGCGAAATGGAATCGGACTTCATCCTCACTCCGACCCTGTCGCAACGCCTCCGGCAGCACCTGGAGCCTTTCCGGAAAACGGATACAAA
>JAISAX010000334.1 GCA_031266495.1 Opitutaceae bacterium | reverse complement strand
TCGCGCTCCCGGCGCAAAACGATCTTTTCGCCACGGTGTCCGGCCTGATCGAGGAAGCCCGCCGCGCGCTGGCGCGTCAGGTAAACAGCGCCACGGTGTTTTTGTTCTGGCGCATCGGGCAACAGGTCAACAGCGAAATCCTCAACCACCAGCGCGCGGAGTACGGGCAGGAAATTGTGTCGGTACTGGCGACACAATTGGTCGCCAGCTACGGGCGCAGCTTCGAGGCGCGCAACCTGCGCCGCATGATGCAGTTCGCCGAGCAGTTCCCCGACTTCGGGATTGTGTCGGCAGTGACTACACAATTGAGTTGGACGCACGTCGTTGAGGTGCTGCCGCTGAAGACGCCGGAAGCCCGCCTTTTCTACCTTAAAGAGGCGGCCACTCGGCAGCTTGGCACGCGCGAGCTGCGCCGGTTCATCGCCCGTAAGGGGTTCGAGCGCAAAGAGATCGCCAACGCGCAACTGACCGAGACCTCCGCCATTCCACTCGACACCTTCAAAGCCCCCTACCTGCTGGATGTGCTTGGGCTGCACGACGGCTATCTGGAAGCGGACTTGGAAGCCGCCGTGTTGCGGGAACTGGAGAGCTTCATTCTGGAGTTGGGCGGGGGCTTCACCTTCGTCGAACGCCAGAAACGCATGATCATCGGCGGCGAGGATTTCCACCTCGATTTGCTCTTTTTCCATCGCAGACTGAAGCGGCTGGTCGCGGTGGAATTGAAGATCGGCAAGTTCGAGGCCGGGCACAAGGGGCAGATGGAGCTTTACCTCAACTGGCTCAACCGCTACGAGCGGCAGGAAGGCGAAAACGCGCCCATCGGACTGATTCTCTGCGCCGAGAAGAACCGCGAGCAGATCGAACTGCTGCAACTGGATCAGGACAGCATCATGGTTGCCGAATACTGGACGGTGTTTCCCGAGCGCCCGGTGTTCGAGAGAAAGATTCATACCCTGCTGGAAAGCGCGCGCGAGCAGTTGGCGCGGCGCAAGGCTTTGCTGCCCGGCAAGAAGAAAGGGGGCGAGGCATGAGCAAGGAAACGAACGACAAGCGCCTGATTGAGGTCGCCTTCCCGTTGAAGCAGGCGTCCATTGACTCGGTGCATGAGAAGAACGTGCGCCACGGGCACATCTCGACGCTGCACATCTGGCCCGCGCGCCGTCCGCTGGCGGCCTGCCGCGCGGCGTTGATCGCCACCCTGCTGCCCGACCCGGGTGACGAGGAAAAGCGCGACGACATCCTCAAGCGTCTGGGCGGCACGTTGGTCAAGACACTCAAGAAAAAGAAGATGCCCAATGGCCGCGTCGAGGAAATCGAGTCGATGGAAACCAAAGGTGGCGTGCTGCACTGGGGGCGGGAATCCGATTCGGACATGGATTGGTTCCGCGAGGAGATTCGCAAGGCTTACGGTGGCCGCGCGCCGCGCGTGCTCGATCCCTTCGCGGGTGGCGGGGCGATTCCGCTGGAAGCGATGCGCCTTGGCTGTGAGGTGACGGCGGTCGACATCAATCCCGTCGCGTGGTTCGTCCTGAAATGCACGCTGGAATACCCGCAGAAGCTCGCGGGGCAAAAACGGCGCTTGCCTGAATTCGCCTTGCAGGATGTTGCGTTCCTCACCGACTACTTCAAGGTGCGCGGCCTCAAGGCCAGGGATGCCGAGCGGCGCGCGCGACAGGCGGCTGGCCGGGCGCAGGTGGCACGCCATGAAAATCAGGAGTTGTTCAGTCTCCCCGACGTTGATGTCGAAGAACTCAAGGCCGATTTGGCTTGGCACGTCCGGGCATGGGGCCGTTGGGTGTTGGGTGAGGCGCGCAAGGAACTGGCGCGCTTCTATCCCACCTACGCGGAGTATTGCTCCATCAAGCCTTACCGACGGATCGAACTGGATACGGACGAGCCGCTGAAGCTGGTGCCTGTGAACGAGAGCGGTGAGCCGCAGATCGGTCTGCTCAATGCCGGATTCGATGCCGCCTATCTCGACAATCCCACGAATCCCCGCTGGGTCGCCAAGCCCACGGTGGCCTATCTGTGGGCGCGGACGGTGCACTGCAAAGCCTGCCGCGCGAAAGTGCCGTTGCTGAAAACGCGCTGGCTGGCGAAGAAGGATGCAAAGCGGATCGTACTGACCATGCGTCCGCTGGAAGACAAATCCGGTGTCGAGTTCGGGATTGATCAAGATGCCAAGCCGCAAGGCGGGAACGCGGCACAGCGGCGCGAATACGACAAGAAGTTGGGCGCAGGGACGATGAGCCGCGCGGGTGCGACGTGTCCGTGTTGCGGTACGATCATGACTCCCGAAAACCTTCGGCTGGAAGGTGTCGCCGGGCGCATGGGTTTGGTGATGACAGCGGTTGTTGTCGAAAGCCCCGGCAGCAAGGAATACCGGTTGCCCGTGCCGCATGAAATATCCATTGCGGGTGAAGCCAAAGCAGGAATTCACTCGTTCTTTGACGGCATCCCCTTGGGTGTCCCGAATGAACTGATTCCAACAGGAGCAAGTCGTGTGGGGGGAGGGTCTCCCTTTACGACGCCGCTCTTTGGGTTGGATAGTTGGCAAAAACTGTTCACACCCAGACAACTTCTTGGCCTTGGGAGTTTGGTGACGGCTAATCGAAAAGTCGCCGCTGAACTACGAGACGCTGGGTATCCGACGGATTGGCAAGATGCCATCGTGTCGTACAACGCGGTTGTGCTGGACAAGACAGCCGACTACGGCTCGTCGCTATGCACATGGCACAACTCGGGCGAAAAGATTGGTCACACATTTGCTCGCTTCGCCCTGCCCATGATTTGGGACATTGCCGAACTGTCAATCCTCAACGAGGTTGGTGGTGGTTGGTTGGCGCAACTCGAATGGGTCGCCCGATATGTCGAATACGGATTGCAAGCCGTTAGTCACGGAACAGTGAAGTTGTCGAAGCAATCTGCAATCGCCGTCGGTGAGTCCGGCATTGATGTGATTGTGACCGACCCGCCGTATTACGACGCGATTCCGTATTCGGATTTGATGGATTTCTTCTACGTATGGCTCAGGCGGAACTTGGCCGGTGCGTCTGCGGAAATGGATGCAACGTTTTCCCAGCCGCTCTCGCCCAAGTGGGATCACCAAAGCAACGATGGCGAGCTTGTTGATGATGCCGCTCGCTTCGATGGAAACAGGGAAGCGTCCAAGCGCAACTACGAAGAAGGTATGGCGCGCGCGTTCAAGGCCTGCCACAGCGCGTTGAACGCCGAGGGACGTCTGGTCATCGTGTTCGCCCATAAACAGCCGGATGCGTGGGAAACGCTGGT
>JAISAX010000317.1 GCA_031266495.1 Opitutaceae bacterium | reverse complement strand
CGATACTGGTGTAGTGGTGAGTTGGTGACGGGAGAGGAGTGGTCAATTGCCCCAGAGTTCAATCTCGCTCAGGGTGCCGCCGGGAAGGGGCCAGGCCAGCTCGATGCGCACGTGGCGGGCGCGGGTGTCGAAGAGCGGCGTCTCGACTTCGAGATTTACGGCGCGTAGTGGCACGTCGGCCTGATGCGTCCACTTTTTGACGGGTTCCGGATCGCCAGGGGCGGCGGTGAATACACGGATTTGCCCGGGCTGGACGGGGCCGGGGCCGATGACGATGATCGCTTTTCTTACGGTGCGCACGGACTTGAGATCAAATTCGATGGCGATCTCCCGTGTGTCGTAGCGGGCGTAAACGCCGGTGTCATGAATGCTGTCCTGACGTCCGCCCTGGCGTCCGCCGTAAGCGTAACCGTTGGTAAGGGCTTGTCCGGCGGGCCATTTGTCCGCGGGGCGGACGGGGTCGTGGATGGCGAGCGGGGCGAGCGTGTCGTAGCGATACGTGGCGCCGGTCTTCGCAAGGTGCGGGTAGGACTGGGGCGGATACGAGGAGTTGGGGGTGAGGAGGCGCAGGGTTTTTTCCGGGGCGGGCAGCGCTTCGAAATGGGTGGAGAGAATGGCGCGGTCGGGTTCGGTTTCCGGGGCGGCGGCGTCTCGCCAGCGGAAGACGACGGGGTGAAGCCAGTCGGGACGGAGTTGGCTGTCATCCGTGGAGGGAGTGAGCGTGGCGTTGCCTTCCCAGCGGATTCCCGCGGCAAGTGGCGGGGTGTCGAGCACGGGGGGATCAAGACGCCATCCCGCCGGGGATATGCCGCGGAGTTGACCCGGGCCGAGCGGGTTTCCGGTTGTGTTTATGAAATGAATACGGAGCCGGACGGGCTGGCCGGGTTTGACTTGCGGGGTGCACCCGTCGATGGCGAAACCGGCGGCGCCGTCGGCTGCCGTGATCGGAGCGATGCCGAGCAGGGGATCGTGAGCGCGGAGGAAATAGAGAATGCCGGCGGATTCGACATGGGGGAGCGTGAGTTCGTGGAGATTTTTTTCGAGGTGGCGTACGGGGAGTTCGACAAGGGCATGGTTTTCGGCAGAAGCCCAGAGAGCGTTGCTTCGGGGAGCGCCGGCGGGTAACGGAAGGCGGATCGTTTGCGGGGGGAGGATTTCCTGTCCGGAGAGGGCACGGTTGGAGATGGAAACGGCGAGATTGCCATGCGTGTCGGTCACGGGGGACTCGATACGGAGACGGCCAAAGTTTTCCGTCCACTTGCCGGCGGGAGAGCAGGCCGGGGTCAGGCCGGCCTGGGCAAGCAGGGGAGAGAGCCATCGGGCAAAGACAAACTCCTCCGTGTAGGGCAGCCGTTCTCCGCTGTCGGCGGTGGGGCCGTCGGGGATAAAACCGGGCAGGTGACCCGAGGCACCGGTTTTGGTGATGGTGAGGGAACCGAGTTCGAAGGGGAAATGGAGCACCCGGCCGCGGGCGGAGGCATTGAGCAGGGCGGCGGGGCGGTTATCCGTGGCGCGGGCGAGAACGCGGGTGGCGGCGCCGGCAGTCAGGTCACGCGCGCCGGAAGCGGCGAGCGTATGCGCGGCGGCGCGGAGGGTGAGCGTTGTTTGCCTGGAGGCGGGTGTTTCGGGCGTTGCCGGGAGAGGGGAATGAGCGAGGCCGAGGAGATCGTCGAGGCGGGGACGGAGGCGGTGGTGCTCGTCGTAGCGGCCGGGGTGTGTATCGGTGACCAGAATACCGGAGCCGGCCGCATAGGCGCGGATGGCGTCGCATTCGGCGTCGGCAAGGTGGGTGGCTCCGATGAGGAAGAGAGCCTGGCAGGGGGCAAGATAGCGGGGGTCGAGTTTGGTTTCGGGGATGAGATCGACCCAATAGCCGAGGGCGCGTAGCCAGGAAAAGACGAGGAGGCGGTTGTTTCGTCCGTAAGCCCAGCGGCTTTCGTGAGCGGGGGAGGGGGGGGAGAGGAGGATGTCGCGACGGGGTACGAGGAGGGCGACGCGGGGGAGGCCGGGCGCAAGGGCGGGGGCGGCTTCGGTCCAGAAGCGTTCGGTGCGATGAAGCATGGAGGCCCAGCGGGCGGCGTAAAAGAACTTGGCTTTGGGGCGGCCGGTGTCGGCGGCGAAAAAGCCGAATTTGTCCCAGTCGCTTTTGGCGCCGGGGAAGCCGGTGGTGAAGAACATGGCGCCTTTGACACCGCCGCTGCCAAGGACGCGCCAGAAGGTGGAGGCAAACTGGTGTCCGGGGCCGTCATGGTTGTTGGTTTCTCCATACATGAGGCCATAGGGGCGGGCGGAGCCGGGGACGGGAGTGCGATCAGGAGGGGTAATGCAGTTCTGGATAAAGCTGGTTTCATAGGCCTGGCGGTCGCCGTGGCCGTACATGTCGATGCCGTAATAGCCGCCGCTGACGGGGCGCATGAGATCGGCGAACCGGGCGTGGTCAAAGGTGCGCGCGCGATTGACGATGGGCATTTCGATAGTCTGCTGCGTGCTTTTGAGAATAACGCCGCGGCGGAGCGGATCGGCATTGTGCATGGCGGCTGCGGTGTCAGCGAGGAGGGAGGTGAAGTTTTCGGTCTGGAATGTCATGAAATCCAGATACAGGCCGGGATTGGCGGCATGGTCCTGCGGGGCGGGGAGGGGGGTGGCGCGGACGGCATCGGCGAAGGTGCGGTGGCGGGAGCGCCAGGCCTGGTTGAGGGCGTCGATGTTATTGTCGTAGTTTTTTTCGAGCCAGGGGATGAAGGCGGCGCGAGCGGCGGGCGAGTAGTCGGGGGCGCCTTCCCATTCATTGTCCATCCCCCATAGGTGGATGGCATTGCCGGAGGGGCGATGGGGGACTGGCTGGCTGGCGATGCGGGTGTAATCGGCGGCATGATCGAGGAGGTAGCGACGGGTGCCGGGGTCGAAGGCGTTGACGTAGTTCTGGTGGTTGCGTTCAGGTTTGCCGTCGGGGTGATTGGCGGCAGGGAAGAGAAGGCCGAACCGGGCGGTGTCGAGTGGATCGGGAGCGGGGCGGGCCTTGTCTTTGTTGCGGAGGAACGAGGCCCGAAAGCGATCGGAAAGGGTGCTGGCGGGAAACTGGCTGCAAAAATAATGAAAGCCGCGATTTTCGTCGATGCCGCGGGCCGTGAGTTCTCCGGGGGGCGGAGGCGGGGTGTTCAGGTAATCGCCCAGGCCGATGGACTCGGGCCACATGTTAAAACCGGCCTGGAGAGTGGGCACCTGGCGCCCGCGAATGAAACCGGCGGGGAAAAAACCGGATCTTGCCGTGCCATCGGCGGTGAGTTCGAGGGTGCAGGTTTCGGCG
Source organism: Opitutaceae bacterium (assembly GCA_031266495.1). The sequence goes on along the minus strand of JAISAX010000317.1, from coordinate 708 downwards.
CGATCAAGCGAGGCGGACCCTGGTGTCGCGTGAATCGTGGATACGAGGCACCAGGCCAGACTGGTCGCGAGCACAAGCGGCGGAAGAGGCGGGAGCGGCGGGAAGAGGGACGAAACGGAAGAGACTGGAGGTCGGTTCATGGGTGGAGAGTTACGCACGTGTGTGTGTGGAGCGGGGGGGGGGGGGGGGGGGGGACGTGAAAAGCGCGATGCCTGGCTGGCTCGGGCAAACCACCAGGCTGGCCGACAGATCGATCGGCGAGTCACTGCTGGCCGGCAGGACGTCGGCGACGACGGGAGACAAGAGTGGCGATGAATAGCGCGGTTCCTGCGAGAATCACCCAGGCCGCGGGTTCAGGAATGACCCCGCCGATGACGTCGAGGCCGGTAATGCTGTAAGCATGACCGGCGAGAATCGTGGTGGCAGTTGTGGCGAGGCCGTCGGGGGTGTTGTCGTAGCGATAAATATAGCCGGTGCCTGCACCTCCGCCGCCAACGTAGAGGTTTCCGTCGTCATCGAAGGCAATGGCGCGGACGCTGGCAACTCCGGTGACAAAAGTGGCGACCGTGCTGCTCAGGCCTGTCCCGGTGTTGGCGTAAAATTGTATGCTGCTGGAGATGTTGTTCGCGACATAGAGATTGCCTGCATTGTCGAATGCCATTCCGTAGCAGCGGCCTGCGCCGGTGGCAAAAACTTCGGCGTCGGAAA
>JAISAX010000231.1 GCA_031266495.1 Opitutaceae bacterium | reverse complement strand
CCCCCCCCCCCCCCCCCCCCCCCCCCCCCCCCCCCCCCCCCCCCCCCCCCCCCCCGGACTGACAAACGGGAATGTCCTCGGCAGATCAGGTGCCGCGCTCTTCGTTGACGACTGTTTTTGTCTCGACGGGCGGCAGGTCGAAGGTCGCTTGCAAGGCGATTTGCAGGGATGTTTCGAAACGTCCTCCGGGTGGCAGGATTCTCAGGCCGGTTTGCAAATGGCCGCCTGCCCGACGATCAAGCGCCTGGAGGTTGATCGCGTTGGGAATCGCCGTGTACGCCTCGATCGACACCGTGTCCGGGTGACTGGCCGGAACAAAAAAAACCTGGATTCCGAATTCTTCCCGCATCCGCAGCACAACGGTTAACCGGGCCACAGGGTCGGTGAAGCGGCTTTCCGACCAGCCGTCCCCGGATACGGAAATGCCGGTGTAGTGTTCGCTCATCCCGGTACGCGGACGGAGACCGGGACGCGGGTCGTTTTCCGCTGTGACGGGGAGCCGTTCGGGGTGCATCCATTTGTTGCCGTCCGCCCAGTAATGTGTCGCGTCGAGCGTGAAACGGCAGGCGTCCGGGTCGCCACCAGCCGGCGCAAGCGGCCAGCGAATGTAGGGATGCAGGCCGATCCCGAAAGGGAGATTTTGAGGTTTTGCGGCGTGCCCTGCGGTGCGTCCTGCGATGCGTCCGGTGGTATCCGGATCCGGTGGCGGCGAAGGGGGGGAGGTGTTTTCGAGGGTGATCCGGAGGGTCAGCACGGAGGCGCGGAGGGTGTGGCGGAGGCGCAGGCGAAAGGGGAAGGGGTATTGCGTTTCCATGTCGGGCAAGGAGCCGGAGGTGAGTTCCTGTTCGATCACCGCGCCGGCGTCCGTGGCTTCGTGACGGGTGACCCGCCAGGGGGCTGAAAATGCGAAACCGTGATAGTTGTCGTTGGTGAAGAGCGCGGGGTGGAGTGCTCCGGTTTTGTCTTCAAAACGGTAACGCGCCTTCGAGACCAGGCCGGGAAAGGGGAACAGGACCGGCATGCCCTGCTTGGTCGGGTGGATTTTGAGTTCGGCGATATCCACGGGGGGGAGCAGGTCGTGGGCGGTTCCGTTGGCCGCGAGCTGGAGGCGGATGCAGTTGGCGCCGAGTCCGGATAAAAATTCGGCTCTGGCTCCGGTTGCGCGTTCTTCGAGCACGTGGATGGTGAGACCTTCGCGTGTTTGTGTGGAAACGTGATAGTCGCCTGTCGTCGCGGTCACGCCCGGCAAGCAAGGGGCTGCGCCCGGGTTGGCCGCAAGAATGAGCAACGCAAGGGCGCGGACGAGGCCGTTGCCCGGCGGGGGCAGTCGGTCAGATGTATTTTCGTGCCCTGGCGACATCGCTGGCGAACTGCTTCAGGAGGGAAACATAAAGTTGATATTCATCATGAGATACTGCCGGCGGTGTCTGATGATCGACCGAGGGAATGTATCGTCCCCCGACCGCACTGGGGAACAGACGGGCAAATTCCTTCTCCAGCGCCGGACGCCCCAGGTGCATGACCAGTTTGTCAAAATGCCCGAGAAAAAACATGCGGGGATGTTTTTCAATATACAGGCTGACATCCACGCCGGCTTGCCGCTCCAGCGGCAACATGCCGTCCATATCCAGCTCGTCAAACCAGTCCGTCGCATGGGCGATATTGCCATCACTATCCACCACGGCCAGCGTTCCGGCCTGTCTGATAACCGGAAGGATTTTTCGATAATACGGCGCCAGAAATTCCCTGAAAAGTTCACCGGAAATCATCGGCCCGTTATTATAACTCAGGTCCTCGGCAAACGTCATGAATGTAAAGGGGAACTGTTCGAGGCAACAGGCCGCCACCTTCTGGTGCCACGCCAGCAGGTCGCGGCAAATGGTGTGATAAAGTTCGGGTTCGTCATAAAAACTGTATAAATGGTTTTCGATGCCGAGCAACGTGCGGGGAAACCAGAAAAAACCCTCCAGTGTGAACCAGGCGACGCCCGTGCCCCTGGAGTATGCCTCGCGGGCGAGTTTCAGAAAATGATCATCAAGCCGCGGTTCGGGATACAAGGACGGGCGGATTTTTATATATTGATCCAGACTGTTTATGATGGGACCGCCATGCGTTGCCGGGCGCGGCGTGGCGGGCGTCATTGGCGAAAACCAGGATTGCAACTGGAGGTCCAGCCCGAAGTGTTGTTGTAACTCAACGTGGGACAAATTGTTGAGGGCGGGTTGTTCCGCCCGCCAGCGTTCGATGGTCAAGTCCCACCATGTCGCCCATTCCAGCACGGGCAGGCGGTCAAATGGCTCTCCTCTGGCTGCGGCGATAAAGCGCTCGTGTGTTTTCATAGCGTATTTATGGCGTATTTATAGCTCTTTTGCTGCGTATGGGTGGTTCAGTCAAGCGTGGAAGAATTAACCACGGAGACCTGGAGCGGCGGAGCCGCAACCAAAGATTTACCGAAGAGTTGAGATGTCCACGAAACACACGAAAGGACACGAAAAAAAGGCAAAAATCCGATGGTTTGTTTTTCGTGTTATTTCATGTGTTTCGTGGGCATCTCTTCTGCTTTGATTGCTGCTCCGTGTCTCCGTGGTTAATATCTTCTTCAGCGTTTTCTCCTTTTCAATTACAGGGCACTTTGAAAAACTCCTTTTTCCAGACAAACGAACCAACCGCGAATAGACGCGAATGAACGCGAATGTTTTTCAAGAAGACCTGCTCTTGTTATCTCCTTTCCGAATTCGCGTCT
>JAISAX010000213.1 GCA_031266495.1 Opitutaceae bacterium | reverse complement strand
CCCCCCCCCCCCGCCCCCGGCCGCCCCCCCCCCGCCCCCCCCCCCCCCCCCCCCCCCCCCCCCCCCCCCCCCCCCCCCCCCCCCCCCCCCCCCCCCGACAGGGTTATTCTCTTCAGCCTTTGCCTGTGTGCCGGAGAAATCAACGGCGGCAACGGCGGTGGCGGCCGCGGAAGGCAAGAGCGGCGATCAGCCCGCCCGCACCCAGAAAAAGGGCGACGGCGGAGGGTTCAGGGACGGCCGTGGTGTTGGAGGTAATTTGCACGTTCGACAGGGTGATGGAATCGAACGAACCGGCACTGCCAATGGTGATAGCGAAGGTGTCGAAGGTGGTGTAAGTCGAGGCCACGGTCCACGAGCCTCTGTAATTATCGCCCAGGCCTGCTCCCGTGACCGAAATGGAAATGCCCAGATTCCCGGAGTCGATGCGAGTAATGGTATAAGTGATACCGTAAGAAGTGCCGGACGTCAGTGCGGTGCTGCCCGCCGGACCACCGGTAGTCGGGTTTGTATGGGCGCCGGTGCTTCCGAGGACAGAATTGGAGCCGGGCCGGGCACTCAGCTCGAAGGGGTTGGTGGAGGCATGGCTTTGGGCGCGTATGCCGACCCGGTAGCCGGTGTAGTCATTGAAGGGATTGCCGGCGCTGGCACCTCCTCCGTTTTGCGAAAGCCCGTTTTGCGAGATTTGGCTGCCACCCGAATCATAGAACGCGAGGTTGAAGGCATAATTCGCAGGGCTGTTGGTGAACGTCCCCGAGAACGTCTGCGATACGCTCAGCGAATCGCCGGCATTCGCCAGGATTGTCGGCGTGAAATACGTCAGGACGTGCCGGATACTGCCGGACGGGTAGTCAGTCGTGGCTTTCGTGGTAAACGTCACTCCGTCCTCACCCGAAGTCACGGCGCTGGTGGGGCCGGAGTAATACCAGGTCGTGGGCTCCGTGGTGGCGGCGTCCGCCCGGGCGGGCAGCAAGGCGAGGGCCAGCCCCGGCAGCAGGACGCCGGCGCCTGACAGGCAAGGGGCACGGATGGCAAGGAGTCGAAACAGTGGAGTGTTCATGGATGTATTCGCGTGTTCGCTGGATTTTTACGGAGTGCGTTGGGTGATCGGGTGATCGGGCTAACACTGCATGGCTTGAAAAATATCGACAAGGCGCCCGGAAGTTAAATCGTTAACCGGAGTGTTTTCCGAATCATGGTCACCCTGAAACAGATCGCGGAGCAGGCGGGCGTCACGACCGCCGCCGTCTCGCTGGCCCTGCGCGGCGCGTCCAATGTGTCAGAGGAGAAGAAGGCCGAAATCCGCGCCATCGCCGACGCGCTCGGCTACCGTCGCAATCCGCATGTATCCACGCTGATGCGACACATCCGGCAGGGGCGGGAGATCCCGCGGAAGGCAACGATCGCCATCCTGTTCGCGCATCCTTCACGGACGGCCAACAAGGACATCGTGTTCGTGAGGCGGCGGTTTCAGGGCATGGAGCGGCGACTGGCCGAACGGGGCTACCGGCCGGAGATTTTCTGGTATAACGATCCCGACTACACGCCGGAGCGCATCAACGGGATTTTTCTGGCGCGCGGCATTCGCGGCATCGTGCTCGCGGTGTATCACCAGTCGCAGCTCGACATCCGGCTCGACTGGGAAAACTTCGCCGTGTCCACCCAGAATGATTTCATCGCCGGACCGTTCGTTCACCGGGTGGCCGAGGATTATTTTGCCAACACCGCCGCCGCCATGACGCGCCTGTGGGAAAGCGGCTGCCGGCGGATCGGCCTGGCCTACAACGGCAAAAATGCCCGGAGCGCGTATTTTCACATCACGGCGGCCTGGCAGCGGTTTCTTTCCATCGCCCATGGCGAGCGGGATGCCGCTGCCGTGGCCGGGCTTCCTTCCGTGTTCATCCCGCCGGCCGGCCAATGGACGGAGGAGCGATTCATGGCGTGGTTCCGTAATGAAAAGCCGGATGCGATCCTGACGTTTGACTGGGGAGATATTCCTGGCTGGCTGGCGAAAGCCGGTGTGCGCGTGCCGGAGGATACAAGCGTGGCCGTGCTCAACCGCTGTCCGGGCGCCCCGGAGTTTTCGGGGATCGATCCGGAACCGGAACGGCTTGGCGCCATGTCCGTCGATCTCGTCATCGAACAACTGGAAAGCAACGAGATCGGCCTTCCGGAAAACCCCAGGATTTTGATCATTGCCGGTCGTTGGGTGCAGGGACGCACCACACGGGCCGTCTGACGTTGTCCCCCTGTCCCGCCCTGGTTGTTCGGAACGTTGTTCAGAACCGCAGGCGCCGGTTTTCGTGGCCGCAATGCGGGCAGCGGCCTTGTTCGCTTTCGCCCTGGATGGCGTAGAGATGGCCGCACTTCGTGCAGTGAAACGACACCTGCCGCCGCTCGGCCTCGAAACGCGCGTGGTCGCGCCGGTCGTAATAAATCCACAGGCCAAGAAACACCCCGGCGACGAGGAAGCAGTAAATGGCGGTGGCGATGTTGAAATCCATGAACAGGCGGGCGTGGACAGAGGTTTGACGAAACGGAAACGCTATGTGGAGCGCGACGCCGGTTGCCACCGAAAAGTGATGTTGCATCGTCCGTGTTGCGCGGCCGGTAGCCACGTTCCGGACGTAGCGGCATGCCGCTGTGCATGCCGTCCGGAGCAGGCAGCGACGCCCGCGGCACACGGAGAGGCAACGCTCACGGGCAAGGATGCCCGTGCCACACGACCAGGAGGTATCTTCATCCGGAGGGAGCCGGTGCGGGGGCGGGCGCGGGGACGACGCGGAAGGGGAGCGCGGGGGCCGTGGCGGTGATTTTTTGACCTTTGGCACGCTGGGTGCCTTCGATGACGAGCACGCCGTCGGTGCCGACACGTTTGGGATCGGTACAGCGGATTTTTATCACGCCGTCGGTCTCCCCGGCGGCGACAGAGGCGGCTGTCGGGATGATGCCCTTGCCTCCGCGCGTGGCCGTGACGCGGACGGGGGTCTTGTATTTTTGTACGCCTTCACGAATCACGCGTATCGAGATTTCCACGTCGGTATCGACCGGGAGTTCGAGCGGATCGGCGTCGGCGGGGCGTTGGAGTATTACCCGGAAGGGCGCGGGCGGGCCGACAACGAGGTAACTCTGCGCAACAGGCACGGTGTGCGTGTAGAAAAACGCCTGCATCAGCTCCTCGGCGGCGCTGACGTCATGGCGCACGCGGCGGGTCCGGTTGCCGTCGGCGGGGTCGGGGAGGTCGGCTTCGGCAAAGAAGCGGGGTTTGTAAACGCCGGGCGGCGCGTCGGACGGGGCGGCGAGGGTGAGGAGGGCGGTGTTCTTGCCGGCGGGGATGGTGGCGGCGCCGAGTTCGAAGCCGGCGGGGAGGTCTTCGACGTGGAGGGTGACGGGGCCGTCAAAACCGTCCATGCGGAAGGCGCGGAGTTGCACGACGGCGTTGCCTCCGGCGGGGACGCTGAGGTTGTCCGGCAGGATGCGGAGTTCGAAGTCGGGGCGGGGGGGGGCGACGCGGAGGCGGTAGGCGTATTCCGGGCCGCCCTGGCCCTGGGTGTCTTCGATGAAAAGGTGGTAGTCGCCGTCGGCGGGGGCGGTGAAATCGATGCGCGGATCGGCGTGGTGGGTGACGAGTCCGTAGCGTTCGTCTTTCACGTCGTCGCTGGAGGGGGGGCCGATGCGGCGGGGTTTGGGCTTGCCGGCGGCGAGGGCGGCGGCTTCGGTGGCGTCGGCGGCTTCCTTGAAGGTTTTTTGGGGGCCGAGGCGGAGTTGGGCGTCGAGCGGGGAACCGAGGCGGCGGGCCATGACGTCGAGGATGAAGCGGTCGCCTTTCCGGGCGGCGAAGGTGTAACAGTCGGTGTCGCCGGGTTTTTCAATGCGGCCGTTGATGACGACGGGGGACGTAATGTGCAGGGAATTACGCGGGTTGTTGTTGGGTTCTTTTTTTTCGAGGACTTCGGGGAGTTCGCCGATTTCGAAGGGGAGGCGGTTGGTGGGGACGGGCGTGGTGGTGTCGTCGCCGACAAGGTGCGCGCCGGGGGGCTGGCCGGTGAAGTCGCGGCGCCAGGTTGCTGTTGTTTTTGTTGTACCGGAAAGGTTGATACCGCGGGCGGCGAGGGTGACGGGGCCGGGGGGGGAGCCGAGGGGAAAGATGTCGGTGACGAAGGGGAGGCGACCGAGGGTCAGCCGGTAAACGAGGTCTTCGCGTCCGCGCGAGAGGGCGTCTTCTATTTCGACGATGTAGTCGCCAGTGGCGGGGACGGTCCAGAGGAGGAGGGGATCGGGGTCGAAACGGTAGTCGTCCACTTCGGCGATTTTTTTGCCGGTGGCGGCGTCGTAGAGCGTCATGCGGGCCTGGAACCAGCCGGGAACGGCGTCGGCGAGGTAGGGTTTTATGGCGCGGGCACGGACCTGGAGGAGGAGTTGTTCGCCGGCGGTGGCGTGGAAGCGGAAGTGGTCGCGGTCGGCGTTGGTGATCTGGCCGTTGACGGTGACGGGGAGCGCGGGGAGGGGCGGGAGGGCGCGGGCTTGGGCGTGGGTGTTGTTGGGCTCCGTTTCGAGGACTTCGGGGAGGCGGCCGATTTCGAAGCGGAAGCGGTTGGAGAGGCCGGCGTCGGCCATGATGCGGAGGTCGCGGGCGCCGGGGGCGGCGTCGGGGGCGAGGGTGAGGCGGAGGCGGGCGGTCTGCGAGGCGACTTCGTCGCGCTTTTTGGCTTCGTTGATCTGGGCGGGAGTGGGCTGGGTGATGGTGAGGACTTCACCGGTGACACCCTCGCCGCTGATCCAGACTTCGCGGGCGCCTTCGAGCGTCTTGCCGCCAAGGGTGATTTCAAGGGTGTGGGGCGCAGCGGCACCGGTGGCGGCGGAGGAGCCGGCGAGGGGAGAGGGAGAGACTGCGGCTCCGGCGGGGTAGAGGTACTCGATGTAGGGCGCAGCGGTGGCGGTCGAAAGGCTGATGGCTGAGAGGATGGCTGAAAGGAGGCGGGGGAGAATTTTCGATTTTCGATTCCCGATTTTCGATTGAGGCGCTGCCGCTCCAGTGGTGTGGCGTGTTGTCATGGATAATTGGATATGTGTGTGGAGGGGATAATCGAAAATCGGGAATCGAAAATCGAAAATCACGAAAGGATTTCGTTGAGGGGATTGGCGGGCGCGGCGGTTGGCGGGACGAGAGGGGCGGCGGAGCCGCGGGGATGGGGGAGCGTATCGGATGGATTGATACCAAGCTGGCGATAAATGCCGGCGGAGAGGTCGCCGGGAGCTATGGGACGGTTGATGACTTTTTCGCCGCGGGGATCGGTCTCGCCGACGACCTGGCCGCCGCTGAATCCGCCGCCGGCAATGGCCCAGGTGAAGGCGGCCCCGTGGTGGTTGCGGCCTCCGTTCCAGGGGGGGTCCATGAGGAATTTGGGGGTGCGCCCGAATTCGCCGCCGCAGGTGACGATGGTGGTGTCGAGGAGGCCGCGTTGCGCGAGGTCGGCGAGGAGCGCGGAGAAGCCGCGGTCGAGGTCGGGCATGAGTTTTTTGTAGCGTTCGGCCTGGTCGCGGTGGGTGTCCCAGCCGCGCATGGTGACGGTGACGTAGGCGACGCCGTTTTCGACGAGGCGGCGGGCCTGGAGGCAGGCGCGGCCGAATTCGCTTTTGCCGTAGTGTTCGCGGACGGCTTCGGGTTCTTGCGAGATGTCGAAGGCGGTGCGGGATTTGCCGAGAACCATTTCGCGGGCCTGGTCGCGGTAATGGTCGTCTTCCTCGAAGAGGTCTTTTTCGGTGTGGCCGAAGGCGTCGAGGTCGGCGAGGAGGGCGGCGCGGGTTTCGAGGCGGGCGCGTTCGGCGTCGGTGGCGGGGTCGCTGAGGTTGCCGGGGACAAAGGTGCGGTATTTGGAGCCGAGAAAGCCGGCTTCGGAGAAGCGTCCGATGGCGACAGGAATGGTCATGTAGGGGGGGAGCGCGCGGCCTTTGAGGAGGCCGGCTTCTTCCATTTTGCAAGCGACGACAGCGCCCGTGGAGGGGTACACCAGTTCGGAGCCGGGCCGGGTGCCGGTCTGCATCATGTAGGTGGCGGTTTCGTGGGCGTTGGTGCCGTGGGTGAGGCCGCGGAGGAGGCTGTATTTGTCGGCGTGTTTTGCGGTGAGGGGGAGTAGTTCGTTGATGCGGATGCCGTCGATGTTGGTGGCGATGGCCTTGCGCCAGGGGCCGGTGTAGTCGGGGGAGGCCTGGGGTTTGGGGTCGAAGGTGTCGAGGTGCGAGGGGCCGCCAAGGAGAAAGAGCTGGATAACGGCTTTGGCGCGGGCGTGGGGCGCGGGCGCGGCGCGGAGCCAGGGGGCGAGGGCGAGGCCGCCGATGGTGAGCGCGCCGATGCGGAGAAAATCGCGGCGGGTGACGAGGTCGAAGGCGCGTCGGTACGCGGCATCGTCGTCGTGGTCGTGGTGGCGGCAGAGCGGGTCGTGAGTGTGCATGATGCGGGGGGGGGGGGGGGGAGGATTCCAGATCCCGGATTTCGGATTTCAGATTTCAGAGGATGCAGGGGGGGCGGTCAGGCTTTCTTTTTCCGTAACACCAGGGTTGACCACACAAGCAGGCCGATCGCGCCGCAGGCCAAAAGGGCGAGATTTATTTGAGCATGTGTAATTCGGGACGAAATACGAGGCTGGACGTAATATTGTTCGCGTGGCCAGGAGTCGTGGCCATCGACAAGTAGTGACGTTTTTATGACATATTCGGCAAACTCCCGCGGGTTGGTCGCACGGGTGTGATCGGGAAGCTCAAGCCACGAACCGGAAAGCAGCGCATCAATGTCGCGTTTTTTGTAAACTTCGGCTCCCACAAACCAGATCGACGGGTTTCTCACAAGGGTGTCATCCCGTGATCTGATGCACAGGTCGAAAAATAATGAGACCAGACTGATAAGCACGAGCATGAGGCAGGCTTGGAAGAGACGTGGTTTTTCCATATTTCGTATGTTTGCAGGGACTGGTTCCGGATTTCAGTTTTCAGGCTTTCGGCCTTCGGGCTTTTACGGGTCAGTGGCGGTAGAGGAATTCTTTGGTGTTGATAAGAGCCCAGGCGATGTCCTGGGCGGGGGCGAGCGGGGGTTTTCCCGCGGGAACGGCGCGAAGGTGTTCGACGACACGGGCGCGTTCGGTGGTGGTCGGATAACGGGAGAGGAGCGCGAGGTAAAATTCGTCAGCGAGAGCGCCGGGATCGGCGGCGTGTTTTTTGACAAGGGCGGCGACTCCGCCGTTGCGTTTTTCGATCTTCGTGTTGAGCGCCTTCGAGTTGAGCAGGTAAAGGGCCTGCGCCATGGAGGGGTGCAGGTCGCGTTCGTAGGCGTAGGAGGTGTCGCGTCCGGGGCGTCCGAAGGTTTCGAGGAATTCGGTGGTCACGCTGGCGTCGGGGTTCTGGATGGCGCGAAAGTCGTCGGGCCAGAAGGCGTAGGGTTCGGGGATGCGGCTGAGGAGGGTTTCATGGGCGCCGGTGAACGAGCCGATGGCGTCGGCCAGCAGTTCGGCGTCGAGGCGGCGGGGATAATAGTGCGACCAGGCGTCGCGGTCGGCGCGGTTGGTGTCGTCGCGGCGGCTGGTGCGTTGCCAGGTGTCGGAGGTGGCGATGAAGCGGAGGAGGTCGCGCAGGCTGTAGTTGTTTTCTGTTACGCGGCGCGAGAGGAGCGCGAGCAGGTCGGGATCGATCGGCGGGTTGTCGGGGCGGACGTCATCGACGGGCTCCGTGATGCCGCGTCCGAAGAGGGCGGCCCAGGTGCGGTTGGCGAGGTTGGCGGCAAACCAGGGGTTTTCGGGCGCGGTGAGCCAGTCGGCGACGATCCGGCGGGGGGTGTTGTTGCGGTCGGAAGGGGTGGGGGATGCGTCGGCGGGGGAACCGGGGGGGGAGGGGGGGAGGCGGGGTTCGACGGGTTCCTTCGTATCGGGGTTTCGATACACGGGCCAATTGCCGGCGAAATAGACGATCTCTTCTTTCCACTCGTCGGTGCGTTTGTAGCGGACGTCGGTGAAGAAGGCGGCGAAGCCTTGGGCTTCGGGAGAATCGGGAGCGAGGCGCACGCCCATGAAGACGAGGGCCACGCTTTCGGCTATGGCGGCGGGGGTGCGTTTCTGGTGGGCGCGGTAAAAGTTGACGGGAGGTTTCCGGAAATTGCTGCCGGAGGTGAGGAGCAAGTCGCGCGCAATCTGGTCGAAGGGGGTGTCGGCGGCGAGGGCGGCGCGGAGCCAGGCATGGTAGGCCTGGACGGCGTTGGGCCAGAGGTTGGCGGGGAATTCGCTCTTGATGCGCAGGACGTCGCCCCAGCGCATGGCCCAGTAGTCGGCATAGGCGGGTTGTTCAAAAATCCAGTCGATGAGTCGGGCGCGTTTGACGGGGGAGGGAGCGGGGTTGGCAAGGAAGCTGCGGGCCTGGTCGGCGGTGGGGAGCGCGCCCATGAGGTCGAGGCAGGCGCGGCGCAGGAACTCGGCGTCGGTGCAGAGGGGGGAGGGCGTGATGCCGAGGGCGGCGAGGCGGCGGTTGACGTGCGTATCGACGGGATGGGGCGCCGCGTCGCCGACGGTGGCCTGGCTGAGGGGCTGAAATGCCGCAACGGCAAGACCGAAAGTAAAACCGGCCAGCAAACAACGGGATATCAGGGTCGATGGACGCGGGGTGTGTTTCATTTTTTAACCGGGGTTACGCAGATGGCCGGTCCGGGGTTCCCCGGACTTCCTGTGGTTTCCAGGCGTCGAGTTCGATCTCGAAGAGCAAGTCGTCGCGGCAGATGTCGCAGTGGGCCAGGATCGCCGGGATCGGCGGCAGGCCGAGGGCGACGCGGCGAGCCTCGAATCGGGGCATCCACGAGAGGTCCGGAAAGTAGGCGATGGCGCGGGCGACGTCGGTCCAGGCCATGCCGCGCGATTCGAGGATCGCCGCGACGACGCGCAGCGAGAGGTCGATCTGCGCATCAAGGTCGCCGGTGTGGGCGGTGCGGCCGCCGGGCTCGATGCTGGCGGTGCCGGAGACGAGGAGGTGGCGGCCGTCCGGGGCGTCGATTTCGACGGCACGGTTGAAGGCGCTCCGGTAGTCGTTGGCCGGACACTGGAGGGGAGAGGGGACGGCGCGGGTTTCGACGCGAGGGGCGCGAGGAGGGAGAGGAGAGAGAGGGGAGATGGCAAGGGCGTCGAGGGTGAGCGCCGCGTCTGCGCTGTTGGACGCGCCGATGCCGGTGCTGGCTGGGACGAGCGTGCCGAAGATGTCGTGGGCGATGAAAAACGCCGTCCGTACGCGGTTGAAGTCCGCGTACCAGTCGAGGATGCGGTCATTGAAGAACCAGGTGCGCACGAGGTCGCGCAGGGTGAAGCCGTTGAGCGCGAGGAGGTTTTTGAGGATAACCCAGAGCGCGGCGGCCTGGACATCGGGCGGGGCGGCGGGATCGGGCGGCACGAGTGCGCCGAGAAGGAGATGGCGGGCACCGGGGGTTTGCCAGACGGCTCCGGCTCCCTGGCAGATGCCGCTTCCGGCACCACGCACGCGGTCGAAAGTGCCGGCGGCAAGCGCGCAGATGCGGGCGCTTTGCACGTTGCCGGCGGGCGTGTCGTGGCGACCGAGGCAGGTGACGGGAAAGAGAAAATCCGTCGCGAGGTGGCGGTCGGCTGCCGGATCGCAAAACACGGTTGCCTGCACCGGTTCGAGTCTGCGGCGGCTGGCGGCTTCGCCGAGGCGGTCGAGGAGCTGGCGGGCGGTTTCGCCGGGGCGGGCGTTGGCCGAAAGGCAGGTGAGCGTGCTCCCGAGGGGGGCGACAAAAACTCCGTTTTCGACGAGGGCAAGAAGGGCGTCCGGACCCGGACAGGAGAGGCGAGTGAAGGGGGACGTGGGGGGGGGAATGAGGGAGTCGGGCATGGAAAACAGGGATCAAAATGCGGAGGAGGAAGGAGGGGGGGAGGGGGGGGGGGGAAATCCGGAGAACGTGGAGAAGATGGAAAGAGAAGATCGCCGACAGGATGCCGTGACGAAAGCAAATCATTGCGGTTACGTTGTCGGCAAGCTTCGGGGCGGATAACCCGCGCGTTGCACGCAGGATCGTCCGGTCGCCCGCCATGTGGCTGCCGGGGCGCGGGGGGGGGAGGGGGGAGGGGATCAGACGGCCGGGCCGGGTTCTCCGGGATAAAACGTTCCCGTCTCCGCCGCGCGCACGTAGCCCTCGGTGGCGCTCTTGAGTTGCTCCCACCGTTTGCGAATGGATGCGGCTTCCTCGGGCGTGACTTTCTGGTCGGCCGAGGCGGCGGCGATGAGCGCCAGCATGTCCGCGAATTCCTGGATGATGCCGCTCGTCGCGGGCGCGAGCAATTCCGGAGAGGGACGGTTTTCGGCATTCCGGATGAAAAATCCCCCGGCTTGCTGGCAGACCCAGCGGGCAACCCGCTCGTCCCGGGTGGACCGGATGAGCTGGCCGACGCGCTCCAGCGGGCTGAATGATCCGCTGCCGGCGGAGGCTCTGGCGGAGGCGCCGGCGGGAACCTCCGCCCATTTGTAAACGAGTGAAAGCGAGACGCCCAGGTCGGCGGCCACCTGCTTGGCGCTGGTATGCTTCAAGACCTCTTTGAGAACCTCGTGCGCTTCTTGCATGCCCGGTGACGGTGCGCCGGTTCCGCCGAATGGCAACAACGCCGGTGGGCCGCTCCGGCTCCCGCCCGCGTGACTTCGGTTATTCATGGGAAAAGCAGGATGAAAGTCGCTTGCTCAACTCCGCATTGTCGCCATTGTTTTCCATATGAATCCAACCAACATTGCTCGTTCACTCGCCCCTGTCGCGTTTGCTGCTGCTGCTGTTCTCGCGCTCACCGGTTGCCAGCAAACGGCGCGCACTTCTGCATCAGAGGATTCGGCTCCGCAGGCGGCCGCGACAAGGGCTTCGGTCCCGACGACTTCGGCCGATGCCTTGAAGGCTGCCGCCAATACGTATTGGGAGCTCGGCGCATGGTCTTCGGCCGATGGCACCCGCCACCTCCCGGCCCTGGTCACGCTGCGTCTCGGTGAAGAGGGCCGGGTCACCGGTTCGTCGGGTGAAAACGCCTACTTCGGCACCGCGGCGGTCGCCGGGGACGGCAGCATCAACTGGGGCGCGGCCTTCGCCGCCACGCGCATCACCGGGAGCAGCCCGGATGTCGTCAAACGCGAGACCGCCTACGTGGCCGACCTCAAGGCGACGACCCGGGTGGAGTTGCAGAAGGAAAAGCGTCTGGTGTTCACCGGCGCCGATGCGCTGCGTCTCGAATTCGTCCCGGCCAAGGGCGACTGACGGGGGGGGGTTCCCCGGCCCTCCGGCCTTTCAACCGCCCCTGCCCATACCGGGGGGGGGGCGTAAAAGCAAAACGGGCGCCCCGCTCATGACGAGCGGGGCGTCCGTTTTGTTGCCGGGCCAGGCAGGGCGGCAGAGGATCAGAGCGCGGTCTCGCCGCGTTCGTCGGTGCGGATGCGCACGGCTTCCTCGATCGGGAGAACAAAAATCTTGCCGTCGCCGATCTTGCCGGTCCTGGCCGCCTGGAGGATGGCGTTGATCGCCTTGTCGAGCATGTCGTCGGAAACGACGATCTCGATCCTGGTCTTGGGGAGAAAATCGACGGTGTATTCGGAACCGCGATAGATCTCCGTGTGGCCTTTCTGGCGTCCGAAGCCCTTCACCTCGGTGATCGTCATGCCTTCGATGCCGATCCCCGAAAGGGCTTCTTTCACGTTCTCCAGTTTGAACGGTTTGATGATAGCGATGATGAGTTTCATGGACGGGAGTATTCATCGCCCGGCCTGCGGAGCAAGGCAAACGGTTTGGCGGCTTTGTCCGGCGGTTCGGCAGTCCGGCAGTCCGGCAGAAAAACATTTCCGGCGCGGATTTCTCAGCCGTTGGCGGCGTTTTTCGTCCGGAACATCCAGCCGATCCGGAGCAGCCCGAGCCAGAGCGGAATCAGCAACACCTGCGTGGCCATGTCCGCGAGCGTGACCATCACCACGAGGATGAAGGCCACGAAGGCCAGGCACAGGTAATTGGTCCAGGGCGCGCCCCGTGAGGGAAACCGCGACACGTGCGCCTCGCGGTTTTTTGCGCGGCGAAAGTACAGGTGCGTGATGCTGATCAGCGCCCAGTTGAGCACGAGGGCCGCCACCACCAGCGCGAGAAGATAACCCAGCGCCTTTTCCGGAATCGTGTAGTTGACGAGGACGCCGAGACCGGTCGCCAGGGCCGAGACCGCCAGCGCCGGCACGGGGACGCCACGCCTGTCCACCTTGAGCAGGGCGCGCGGCGCGTTGCCCTTGAGGGCGAGCCCGTAAAGCATCCGGCTGTTGCAATAGACGCCGCTGTTATAGACCGAGAGCGCCGCCGTGAGGATGACGAAGTTCAGCAAGTGGGCGGCGCCGGCGACGCCGTGTTGCCCGAGAATCAGGACAAAAGGACTCGCCCCGTAGCTGTCCCCCGCCCTGCCGGCGGCGGCGACCCTTTCGGCCATCACATCCCACGGCATCAGCATGAGCATCACGCCGGTCGCCCCCACGTAAAAAATCAGGATGCGAAACATCACCTGGTTGATGGCTCCGGGGATCGTCCTGTGCGGCTCGGCCGTCTCCGCCGCGCTGACCCCGACCAGTTCCAGACCACCGAACGAGAACATGATGATGACCAGCGCCACGGCGAAACGGCGGGCATCCGTCGCGAAAAACCCCCCGTGTGTCCACAGGTTGGATACCGCCGCCGCCGCCTCCTCCTCGCCACCGCCACCGCCGCCACCGCCGCCCGTGAGCAACAACCAGCCCCCGAACCCGATCATGCCGAGCACGGCCAGCACCTTGATGATCGAGAACCAGAACTCGGCCTCGCCGAAGATCCTCACGTTGGCCAGATTGACGGCATTGATGAGGACAAAAAACACCAGCACCGGAATCCACTGAGGCAAGTCCGGCGCCCAGTAGTGGATGTATTTGGCGACAGCCGTCAGCTCCGTCATCCCGACGAGCACGTAGAGCACCCAGTAATTCCAGCCCGACATGAACCCCGCGAACCCGCTCCAGTATTTGCTGGCGAAGTGGCTGAACGAACCGGCCACCGGTTCCTCCACGATCATTTCGCCGAGCTGGCGCATGATCAGGAACTCGATGAGACCGCCGATCACATAGCCGAGGATCATGGCGGGGCCGGCGAGCCGGATGACGCCGCCCGACCCCAGAAACAAACCGGTGCCGATGGCGCCCCCGAGAGCGATGAGCTGGATGTGACGGTTTTTCAGACCCCGCCGGAGCGAGCCATCCGCATTGCGATTGCGGCCGGGGTCGGCGCCGGGGCCAAGGCCGGAGGGGGGGGGAGGGGGGGGGACGATGACGGAGACAGGATTTCCGGGCATCCGGACATCCACGCCGGACAAGGGAGGTTTTCAACCCTCGAATTTGCGCCCCGAATTTGTGCCGGAGATTTCACGGGGCGGAGAGGCACACGCGCGGGCGTCGCTTGCGACGCCCGGACGCCCGCTCAGCCGCGCGCGCCGCGGCTGCGCCGCAGCACCGCCCACGCCAGCAGCGCCAGCCCCGTCGCTACAGCCCACGTACTCGGCTCCGGCACGGCCGTCAGGCTGGCAACACGGAAGCCGATGTTGGCGTGCTCATACGCCGGGCCGTTGGAGTTGCGACCAGACGCGGCGGAGAGGCTGCCGTCGGGGCTGGCGAACGAGCCGCCCCGCATCACACGGCTAGTACCGGAAGAGATAGCATCGTTCCACTCCCACAGATTTCCTCCCTGGTCATACGTCCCAAAATACGAACTCGCACTGAGGTAACTACCTGCTTCCTTCAGGTCGCTGGCGTTGCCGCTGTTGTTATCGTAATTCGCAACGCCCTTGCTGATATCGTCGCTCTTCGTCGGATACGCCCAGTACCCTCCTGTTTCTCCCTTCGTCGGATCGTAGTACGCCGCCTTGTACCACTCGTCCTCGCTCGCTATCACCCAGCCGGTGCTCGTCGCGTGATCCGGCGTGGCGGTCAAGGTTTCGGTTCCGGTAAACGTGTACAGCCCCGTCTCCGTCGTCCCCGCCCCCCCCTGCCCGTTCGTCAGCCAGTTCACAAACCGCGCCGCATCGTAAAACGACACGTAATTCACCGGCTTGCTCTCATAGCCCAACTTCACCGTGTAGCTGTAGCTTCCGGAGGAACCCCCACGCTCGATCCCATAATAGACCGAATCGGTCGTATTATACAGCCCGTACGTGTCCGTTGCCGCCACCGCGTTCAGAAACGCCACGTACTGCGCGTTCGTCACCTCCGTCTTCCCTATCTGGTACTCGTAGCCCACCGCTCCGTAGCTGCCGTTTGCCGCGTTGCCCGCATAGCCGACCGTCACCGTCTCGATGCTGATCGCTCCGAAGGTCGTCGCCGCCGTCATTGCCAGCGTCGCCAGCAGCGCCGCTATCCCTGTCTTCTTTTGTGTATTCATTTTTATGTGTTGGTTGCTTGTTGTCAGATGGTTGTTGGCCCAGGTAAGTTGTCCCTTGGCGTCGTTGGGAAAATAGCTGCGGCGGGTGTGGTTGCTCATGGCTCGGGTGTCGTTGTCCTGTGGCTCGGGTGCCTGTTATCTTGTTATAGGTTTCGTGGTTATGTTTGTCGGGTGCGTGTGCACCGGCGGGCGGTGCGTTTGCACCGGTGCCGGGTGCGTGTGCACCCGGGGCGGGT
Organism: Opitutaceae bacterium; assembly: GCA_031266495.1. The sequence goes on along the minus strand of JAISAX010000213.1, from coordinate 6,089 downwards.
ACGTTTTTCCCGGCGGGCGGTGCGCGTGCACCGGCGACGGGTGTGCATGCACCTGTGACCGGTGCATCCGCACCTGCGGCGGGTACGTTTTTACCGGAGCCAGGGACGCGTGCACCGGCGACGGGTGCATGTGCACCGGTGTCAGGTGCGCGTGCACCCGTCGCCGGTGCAAACGCACCGGGAGGCGGTGCACGCAGGTCGGGAGCCGGAAACAACAAGGGGATTGTGCGGGAAAAATCATGTGAGGGAAATGGCTTCGCAGGGATGCGAGGCGGTTACTCCTCGCCCGTGTCCGTCACTGTAACAACGCCAAACCCCAATGCACCTGGATGTTATGTATATATTCATGAGCATTACGATTTCAGTGCGGGCAGGGGGGGCAGTGCGGGCAGGGGGGGGGAGAGGGAATGCGGAGCGTCGTGGCGCGGTGCGGCGCGGCTGCTCCGCCCAATCCCTCCGCACCCTCCGCTTCCTCCGCTTGATTCCGGGCCGGCAGACAGCCACGCTGCCCCCACATGGGATTTCTCTACGAAAAAATCGCCCGGCCGCTGTTATTCCGCCTCGACTGCGAACCCGCGCACGAAGCCGCCGTCGCCGCGCTCGCCATACTCGGCAAACTGCCCCCGCTGTGCCGCGCCCTCGAAGCCTGGAACCGCCTGCCGCGCACCCTGTACCGCCCCGTGCGCGCCTTCGGACTGGAATTTCCCAACGCCATCGGCCTCGCCGCCGGCTTCGACAAGGAAGGCGCCATCTGGCCCGCGCTGGCGGCGCTCGGGTTCGGACACGCCGAGATCGGCACCCTCACCGCCCACGCGCAACCCGGCAACCCCAGGCCCCGCATGTTTCGCTATCCGGCGCAGGAAGCCGTCATCAACCGGATGGGATTCAACAACCCCGGCGCGACGACCACCGCCCGCCGCCTCGCCCGGATGCCCGCTCCCGGCCAACGCCGCATCCCCCTCGGCGTCAACCTCGGCAAATCGAAAGCCGCCCCGCTGGAAGAAGCCGTGAACGACTACCTCGCGAGCTTCCGCCAACTCGCCGACCACGCCGACTACATTGCCATCAACGTCAGCAGCCCCAACACGCCCGACCTGCGCAAACTCCAGGAAAAAGACCGCCTCGAACACGTACTGCGCGCCCTCTGCGAAGCCAACGCCGCCCGCGCCGCCGCCCGCAAACCGCGCCGCCCGATCCTCCTCAAGATCGCCCCCGACCTCACCTGGCGGCAAATCGACGACGTCCTCGCAACCCTCCTCGACCTCGGCCTCGACGGTATCATCGCCACGAATACGACCCTCGCCCGACCCGGCCCCTTCGCCACGGTCAACGAAACCGGCGGACTCAGCGGAGCGCCCGTCCGCGCCCGTTCGACGGAGATAATAAAGTACATCGCGCGCGCCACGCGCGGCCGCCTGCCGATCATCGGCGTGGGCGGCATCATGGACACGAAGGCCGCCTGCGAGAAAATGGACGCCGGCGCCTCGCTCGTGCAAGTGTACACGGGGATGATTTACCGCGGCCCGTTCTTTGCGGCGCAACTCGCCCGGGCGCTGGCGGACAACCACCGCGCGGGCTGGTGAACGGCGGAACGCAGGAGCAGATCGCATGACGCGCGCGGAACTCGGACGGCTATTGCAGGAGAGCATCCATTCCGAAGAGGCACGGGCATCCAGCCCATGTTCCGACGTGGCGCGGGCGTCTCGCCCGCTCCGGCGTGGCACGGGCATCCAGCCCGTGTTCCGGAGTGGCGCGGGCGTCCCGCCCGCTCCGGAAGTGGCACGGGCATTTTCCGTCAAACGCCTGCAACCGTTGCCTCATCGCGCCGCAAATGTCCTCCCTCCCCCCCCCCCTCCCCCTGCGAACCACCTCCATCTCATCGACGAGCGCGACCCGCTCCGATTCCGCCACGCGCTGGCCGACGCCGTATCCGCGGACGACGGACGCCCGGTTTTCATCGCCGACCCGACCTGGGGCGAACGCGAGCGGACGCAATTCGCCGCGCTCGCGACGCAACCCACGCTTCCCTTTCCCGGCGCGGAGACGGCGAGCGCCACTGCGGCTGAATGCGGCTGGCTCTGCATCCCCACCGGCGGCTCGTCCGGCAATCTCAAACTCGCCCGACACGACGAGCAGACGCTGGCTGCGGCGGTGGACGGTTTTTGTCAGCACTTCGACGTAAGCCGGATCAACGCGGTCGGACTCCTGCCGCTGCATCACATCAGCGGACTGATGTCCTGGATACGCTGCGCGCTGACCGGCGGGACGTACCGGCACGCCGACTGGAAACGCATCGAACGCGGCGAAGAACGCCCTGTCCCCGCCCCCGCCGCCACGTTCCTCTCGCTCGTGCCGACGCAACTCCACCGCCTGCTGAACAACGCCGACGAGTCCGCGCTGACCTGGCTGCGCCGATTTCGCGCCATTTTCATTGGAGGAGGCCCGAGCTGGCCGGCGCTGATCGAGGCGGGCGCGGCGGCGCGACTGCCGTTGGCGTTCTCGTACGGCATGACCGAGACGGCGGCGATGGTGACGGCGCTCACGCCGGAGGAATTTGCCGCCGGCCTCCGGGGCACCGGACGCCCCATGCCCCACGCGCGCATCGACCTGTTGCCGGACAACGCCAACAACGACGCCAACCGCATGGAAATCCGCGCCACGTCCCTGTTTCGCGGATACTGGCCAGGCTGGCGTGCCCTCCCCCCCCCCCCCTGGGAGACCGGCGACACCGGTTCGTTCGACGCGACCGGCAGCCTGCACATTGCCGGACGCCGGGATGCGCTGATCATCACCGGAGGCGAGAAAGTCAACCCGCAGGAAGTCGAGGAAGCCCTGCGAGCGACCGGTTTTTTCCCGGACGACGTGGCCGTGACCGGCGTGCCCGATCCCGACTGGGGCCATGCGGTGGTGGCCTGTTATCCGGCGGGCGACCCGATGAACCCGCGACGTCCCCCCCTGGAAGTCCCCGCCGTGCGAGCCGCGCTGGCCGGCAAACTGTCGCCATTCAAGCAACCGCGCCGCTACGTGGCCGTGACACCCTGGCCCCGTTCGCCGCAAGGCAAGCTCAACCGCGAAGCGCTGCGCCGCCACGCCGCCGGAGACATCGGGTGACGACCACGCCGAAAAAAAAGCGCGCCCCACCCGCCCACCCGCCTACCCGCCCGCAACCGCAGGTGAGCCACGTAACATCAATTACAGACTTTGAGCAAAGTCTTCGATGCTGGAGCAAAGGATGGCGGCACGGTGCAACGAGTGGAGATGTTTGATATCCCCGATGCCCTTGATGGCATCCAGCAACCCATCCGGCACACGATCAAACCGCACCTCAAGAGCATCGATCACGGCGTTGTGCCGTTCTTCAAGCCGGGCCTCCTGCCTGCCTTCCTTGCGGCCTGCCTGCCTGCCTTCCAGTCTGAGTCGTTCGACGGTGTTCATGATGTCAGTTGTTTTATATTCTCCCGGGATGGTGTCGGTCACGATGTCTTCGATCTGTTCGTGCATCAAGTCCGAAGAGGAGATCAGGTAGTGCCAGAGCTGGTTGATGACCGCGCCGATAGAGGCATGGTCGGGGTCGGCAAAGGCCACGTCCAGCAGACGCTTGATTTTGCGAACATCCATCAACCCCAGCCGGTTGCCCTGAAGCGCGCCGAGGATGGCGCGGGCCAGGGCGCCGTCGGCCAGTTTTTCGAGCGGGAGCCCGGCCAGCTCCACCACGATAAAACCGCAATCGGGCATAAACGTCCGCGCCCATTTTTCCATGCCCGGAGGCACGTCGATCAAGTCGGCCAGCCGCCGGATCTTGCCCCATTTGCCCGGTCCGGGATGCAATACCATCGATATGACCAACGGCAGTTTGCCCGAACCCCGTCCGTTTTTTCCCGCCATCCCCGTTGCCTTGCCTGCCGCCGCCGTTGCCACCGTTGTCGCCGCCGCTGCTGCCGTTGCCGCCGTTGCCGCGGCCCGGTTGTGTTCGTCCTGTCGCCAGATGAAAAGAGTCTCCTCAAGAATGCGTCGGGCCATGAACTTTTCGCTTTTTGTCTGGTGCTCCAGCAACACGTAAAAATGCACTTCGCGCCCATCCATCCTGATCCGGTAAACGACATCTTCCCGTCGTTCGGACAGGGTGTCGCTGATACCCGATATCCGGCTGACATCCAGCGAATGCCAGTCGGTCTGCCTGACCAGTTCGGACGGCAACCATTTTCGCAAGAACTGCCGTGCCACCACTGGCAGCGAGAACGCGTGCCGGAATATCCGGTCGTGTTCGCCTTTGCCTGCTTCTGCCTTTGCTGCTGCTGCTGCTCCGTCGGCGGCGTCGGCTCCGTCGTCATCGGCGGCGTCCGCGTCGGGCGCGTCGGTTGGCGAGGGGTCATCGGGTGAGTTCATTGGCACGGCGCGAACGCAAGAGGGGTTCAGCAAGACCCGCAACGCTTTGTTGTTGGCTGTGGCCCTCCCCCCCCGCCCCCCCCTCCCTCTCTCTCCCCTCCCTCTCCCCTCCCTTCCCCAGGCGTTGCGATTCCAGAGACGGATGTTGAGCGCCAACAACGTCCACGTACAGACGGCGACGCCGAAAAACCACGGAGCGGCTCCGGCTGGCCGCTGACCAGCTGACCGCTGACCGGCTGGCCGCTGGATGTCAGGCGGCGTACACGCCTTCGTTGTACCAGATCGAATGCATCAGTTCGTAACGGCTCAGGGCCAGGCCGGTGTAAACGCAGTTGGATGTCGAAAAAATATAGCCGTAACCGGGCATGCCGTCCCGGAGCGCACGGCGGACATCGGCCTGGGCCTCGGCCTCGGTGCCGGTCTGCAGCAGGCCGCAGTTCACGTTGCCGGCCAGGCATACTTCCTGGCCGTATTTTTCCTTCATTACCCGGAGGTCCACGCCACCCTGGGGGTCCAGGGAATGGAGCGCGTCCGGTTTGCACTGCACAAGCTGGTCCACGATGGGCATGATGTTGCCGTCGGTGTGTTTGATGGTCGTGTAGCCCAGCGCCCGGTAGCCTTCGAGGGTTTTGGAAAGCGCCGGGGCGATGAGTTCGCCGAAAATCGCGGGCGTGAAAAAGGGGTTCGTGTTGAAACAGTAATCCGAGCACAGAGCAAATCCGTCCAGGAGCTTGCCGCCATCGACTTTTTTGAGGCGTTCGGCAAAATCCAGGGCGCGGATCCTGTTTTGTTCCTGTTCCGCCGTGATGCTTTGGGGGTCTTCGTAGAGTCGCACCGAGAAATCCGTCATGTGATCTCCGTCGGGTATGCCGCAGGTCGTGTCCCCGTGCATGCAGATGTAATACTCCATGCCCGTGGTCTCCCTGATAATCTGGAGCAGCCGGACGACACTGTCGAAGTCCGCGGGGTTGGGGTGCACGAAGATGGCGCTGTGATGGTAGCGTCTGGCTATTTCGGTATAACAGTAGGCCATGTCCCGCAGGTGGGCTTCTTTTTCTTTCGCGCTGGACTGGTCCCACTGGGAGTAGGAGCGATGCGAGGGATGCACTTTGCCCAGGACTTCCATGGTCAGGAAAAACACCAGTTCGAAATGCGGCACATGGCCGAGGATTTTTTCCCGTTTGAGGGCGCTGATAAAGCGTTCGCGTTCTGTCATCATGGGGCGGACTGTAACGTCGCCGGCGTGGCTTCTGGCAACAGTAATAGCAATCCGGAGTCCCCGGACTTTTACATAAAGATCGCAAAGATCGCGAAGCCGTAACCAAAGGATTCAGGGAGAGGGGTGTAATTGAATGGAGTGGGAAAAGGAGGAAACGCTGATCACTGAACACTGATCATCCACCGGTTCTTCTTTAGCGACTTTTAGCGTCCTTCTTTAGCGGTCTCAACCCTCCGGATGAAACACCGCAGCAGAGGGAACCGCTAAAGGGCGCTAACGGACGCTAAACAAAGACAGGGCGGAGTCAGGGGAGGGATCGGATTAGCGAAAATTAGCGAAGATTAGCGGTCTCCATCATGCAGGTCCCGTGGTTCAGTACCCTCAACCCGTAAGGAACCGCTAATCCTCGCTAATTTTCGCTAATCCGATCCCGGGGGGCCCCCCCCCCCCCCCTACGCGGGGGGGCTAGAAGGAAAAGTATAAG
>JAISAX010000133.1 GCA_031266495.1 Opitutaceae bacterium | reverse complement strand
CCCCCACCCCCCCCCCCCCTGCCCTCCCACTCTCCCGCGACCCCCGACTCTGCCTTCACTTCCGCTCCTGCCGACTCCGCCGCTCCGCTCCTGTGGGACACCCTCACGCCTGACGACATCGTCATCATCCCCGCCTTCGGCGCGACCGACGACGACAAGCGTCGCCTCATCCGCAAGGGCATCGCCCTCGGCAAATCCGACGCCACCTGCATGCTCGTCGAAAAAGTCTGGAAAGCCGCCCGCGCGTACGGACGCGACGGATACACCATCATCATCCACGGCAAACACGAGCACGAGGAGACCAAGGCCACCTTCGCCAACACCCGCCGCCACGCGCCCGCCGTCATCGTGCGCGACCTCGCCGAGACGCGCCTCCTCGGCGAGATCATCGCCAGCCGCGACCCCGCCTTCCGCGCCACCTTCCACGAAAAATTCGCAGGCAAACACACCGAAGGCCTTGACGTCGCCCGCCATCTCGACCGCGTCGCCGTCGTCAACCAGACCACCCTCCTCGTCAACGAAACCCGCGAGATCATCGCCTGGCTGCGCGACCTCTACGCCGCCACCTTCGGCCCCGACCTCCCCGGCGCCCTCCCGCGCGTCGGCCGCGGCGGCCGCACCGACACCCTCTGCTACGCCACCCAGGTCAACCAGGACGCCCTCGGCCGCGCCTTACAAAAGCCGCTCGACGCCGCCATCGTCATCGGCGGCAAAAACTCCTCCAACACCTGGCAACTCTACCGCCTCTGCGAACAAACCCTCGGCCCCCGCGCCATCTTCATCCAGAGCGAACGCGACATCCACACCCTTGCCGAAGTCGAGCACACCCTCTTCGCCACGCACGCAACGCACGCCATGCACGCCATGCACGCCATGCACAAAAACCCCCACCCCGACGGCGGCGCCGAAATCCGCCCGCTCCTGCCCCCCGGCTCGCCCCCCCCCTCGCCCGCGGCTCCCCTGCGCGTGCTCGTCACCGGCGGCGCCTCCTGCCCCGACGGCCTCATCCAGCAAGTCATCACCCGCATCAACAGCTTCATGCCCCCCGACGCCCTCCGCCCCGTCGAAGCCGTCCTGGCTGACATCGAACGCCTCGTCGCCCTCGCCGGCTGAGCCGCGTTCATCACTATCTCCCCGCTCTCCCGCTCTCCGGCTCTCCGGCTTGCGCTGCTTGCGCCCGGTCGCGACCTCGCCACATTCCGCGCATCCACACTGCCACACCAACACCACACACCAACACCACCCACCCGACCAACGGCCCCACCACCTCCAGCATGTCCGCCGCACCCACCGCCGCACCCGCCACGACCACGTCAACCGCCACCGCCACCCCCACCTGGGTTATCGGACACAAAAACCCCGACGCCGACTCCGTCTGCTCCGCCATCGGCTACGCCGCCTGGAAGGAAGCCCGCGGCATCGGCGGCCACATCGCCGCCCGCGCCGGCAACTCCAACGCCCGCATCGACACCATCCTCCACCGCTTCCAGCACCCGCTGCCCCTCCTCGTCAGCGACGTCACCCCGCGCGTCCGCGACATCATGGTGTCCGATGTCGTCGCGCTCAACGAAGCCGCCACCTGCGCCGAAGCCCTCGAACTGATCGACGAGCACGACGTGCGCGTCCTCCCCGTCGTCGCCGACGACCGGCGCGTGCTCGGCACCCTCTCCATATTCCAGCTCGGCGGCTTCTTCGTGCCCCGCATCCGCGCCGTCCGCGAACTCCGGAAAGTCCACACCAGCATCGACTGCATCGTCCACGCCCTCAAGGCCCGCGTCCTCCACACCACGCGCCCCGACGCCATCGAGGAGCTCTACGTGCGCATCGGCGCCATGGACGTGCGCTCCTTCCGGAAAGTCGCCCAGGACGACGGCATCCCCGCCGACCAGGCCATCATCATCGTCGGTGACCGCCGGGACATCCAGCAATGCTCCATCCAGGTCGGCGTGCGCCTCCTCGTCCTCACCGGCGACCTGCCCGTCGAGGAAGAGATCATCCATGCCGCGCAACAAAAAGGCGTGTCGCTCATCGTCAGCGCCTGGGACTCGGCCACCACCGCCTGGATCATCCGCACCGCCACGCGTATCCACGACCTCATCGACCGGCAATTTTCCTCGCTCGGCGCCGACACGCGCCTGGCCGACGTGCGCAAAAAACTCGCCGCCTCCTCCGCCGCCGCGCACGTCGTCCTCTGCGACGACGGCAAGCTCCGCGGCATCCTCACCAGGACCGACATGTTAAAACCCGCGCGCACGCGCCTCGTGCTCGTCGATCACAACGAACTCACGCAAGCCGTCACCGGCGCCGACCAGGTCACCATCACCGAGATAATCGACCACCACCGGCTCGGCTCCCTCACCACGCAGCAACCCATCCTCTTCCTCAACGAACCCGTCGGCTCCACCTGCACCATCGTGGGCGACCTCTTCCGGCGCGACGAACTCCGGCCCACGCCGCAGATCGCCGGCATCCTCATGAGCGGCATCATCGCCGACACCCTCCATCTCAACAGCCCCACCTCCACGGAAAAGGATTCGATCGTCCTCGCCTGGCTCTCGCAAATCGCGGGCGTGGATTCGCGCGCCCTGGCCGACGAGATTTTCAGTTCCGGCTCGGTCATCCTGGCCAGCCCGCCCGACAAGGTCATCCGCTCCGACTTCAAGGTTTACGACGAGGACGGCGTCCGCTTCGCCGTCTCGCAGGTCGAGGAACTCGGCTTCGGCAATTTCTGGAAGAACTCGAAAAAACTCGCCGAGGCACTGGAGGACATGTGCACGTCCGAGAAACTCGCTTTCGCGGGCCTGCTCATCACCGACATCAACACGCAAAATTCCCTGCTGATCGTGAAAGGCGACGCCGATTTCATCCGCCGCATCAGTTACCCGGCGGTCGAGCACGGCGAGATTTTCGACATGCCCGGCATCGTCAGCCGCAAGAAGCAGCTCATCCCCTACCTCACCACCGTGCTGCACGAAATGGCCGCCGAAGGCGTCGTGCCCGGCGTGGAGTGAACACGGACCGCGGGTCCCCCTCAAACGTGGCACGGGCATCCAGCTCCGTCCCCCGCTCAGACGCGACGGGCGCGGGGATGGGTACGGGGACGCCGCAGCGCCGTCCAGGCCAGCAGCGCCAACCCGGCCAACACCGCCCAACCGGCGGGCTCGGGCACCGCGCTCGCCATGATGCTCACCAAGCCATTCGTGTAGAGCGCCGAATAATCCCACGCCAGACCGTCGCCCAGGGCGAAACCGTTGATGCCGCCCTCGAACTCGCCGGTGACGGTCGCTCCGCTCACCAGATCGAAGAGCCGGAACGTGT
>JAISAX010000054.1 GCA_031266495.1 Opitutaceae bacterium | reverse complement strand
GTTGTCGCGCATGTGGCAGTTGCGGATGGCCAGATGGGTCGTGCCCTTGACGTGCATGCCGAGGCCGCAGTTTTTTATCTCCACGTCCTCGATGGCGACGGCCCGGTTGTAATCACGCGCCTTGCCGCCCTTGGCGACATCGGAGGAAATCAGGATGCCCAGGACATTTGGCATGAGCTTCGCCAGCTCCCCGCCGGTCCAGTTGCCGTCGATGGAAAACCCCTTTAGCAGGACGTTTTGGAGCGCCTTGTTGTGCGCTTGTAACAAACCGGTGGCCTTTCCACCGAACGAACCAGCGACTGGAAAACTGTCATGACGCTTGAAAACCGTCCGTCCCGCGCCGGCGCCGGTCAGCGCCACGTTGGAGCGGAGCGTCACGGGGGACTCCAGCCAGAAGACGCCGGCGGGGAGTTTGACATGCCCGCCGCCTTCCCTGGATACCCGGGCCATGAGGTCATCGAGGGATTTGGCGTCCAGCGTGTCCAAGGTGAAGACCCGGTCGGGAATGACGGGGGCTTCCGGAACGCGCGGTGATGAATAGACCGGGGCGCCCCGGCCAAAAACATCGGCGTGCGCGACAGCCGGGACGGCCTGCGGAAGCACGATGCCGGCCAGAAAACAAACGCAATTATTAATCAGGGAATTTTTTTTCATAATGGGGAGGAGGCTCAATGTTTGATTTGCCAGGTGAGCAGGGCCGCGCGGCCCGGCCCCCAGGAGGAGGTGGTGACGTAGTGTTCGTCGGTGATGTTTTTTACGGTGAGGCGGAGCGTTTGCGTGAAGCGACGGCCGGCGAGGCTTTGGCGAAATTCATATGAGAGGCCGAGGTCCGCCAGCGTGACGGAGGGGGCCATGAAGTCGCGGTTGCCAGCCGTGTTGGAATAGCGGAATTCGTCAATATAGCGGAAGGTGCCGAGGAAGCCGAGGCCGCGCAGAAGGCCCTTCGAGATGCGGTAGCGCGCGGCGAGCGAGGTGCGCAGGCGGGGGATGCGCACGGCTTGGCGGCCTTGCAGGTCGGGGTCGTCGGGCGCCTTGGTGTATTCGGTGTCGCACCAGCCCGCGGCGACGAGCACGGCGAGGCCGCGAAAGGCTTTCCATTGCAAATCCAGCTCGCAGCCGCGGGCGCTTTGCTCGCCGGTGGGGGCGTAAATGTTGCGGCCCTCGGCGTCGTCCTCGCCGGTGTCGCGGCCCTTGTCCTTTTCCGTGACCTCGTAGGCGTTGAGCGTGAAGGTGAGCTTGTTGTCGAGGAGCGCGGCCTTCATCCCGAATTCGTAGCCGCGGCTTTTCACGAGGGGCAGTGCGCCGCCGTTTTTGTCGATGTAGTTGAGGTTGTCCTGCAAATCGACCGCGGTGGAATAGTTTCCGTAAAGGGCGAGGTTTTGGGAGAGGGCGAGGACGGCGCCGGTGAACCAGGTGAGGGAGTCCTCGGCGTAGCGGGTGGCGGCGCCGGTGCGGTGGTTGTGCGTTTTTTGCGCGTAATGCTCGAAGCGCAGTCCGCCGGATGCGGTGATGCGCTGCCGCCAGAGCGAGGCGCGCTGGCTGAGCATGAGCGAGTCCGAGGCGTAGCGGTTGCCGGTGTCCGTGCTCACGTTGGTCCAGAAGCCGGGGGCGTCGAAGTCCGGCAGGTCGTAGCGGATGGTGTCGATCGTGCCGTTGGCCCACTCGCCCTGGCGGGGGGAGCGCCATTCGTTGCTTTCGCCGCGCATGCGGTAGAAATCGGCGGTGGCGAGGGTTTTCATGGGCAGGGCGGCGATTTTATAATTGGCGAGCAGGTCGCCCTGGAGGCTGCCGTAGGAGGTCTCGGACTTGGAGCGGGTGGGCACGCGGGTGTTGCCGGAGACGAGGCCGAGCTGGCGCGTGGCATAATCGGGGTCGTAACTCGTGCCGCCGGTGATGCCGACGCTGGTCTGGGCGTTATAAAAGCCGCCGGCCGCCAGCCGTGCGTCCAGCCACCGGGTGAGGCGGGAGTCCAGCGTGATGTCGGAGGTCGCGCGGTCGCGGTCGGTGTAGGCGTCGGGCGACTTGAAGTTGCGTTTGTAGAAATCATATACAATGCCGCCGTATTTTCCGGTGGTCCTGTTGTAATATTGAATGACCGCGGCCTCGGGGACGGTGTGGATGCCCATGTATTCGAAGTTGGCGGTGAGCGTCGTGCGGCGGCTGATTTGCCAGGCGAGGGTGGCATAGACCGGGATTTCGCGCTGCGCGCTCCATTGCGTGGTGCCGTTGATGTCTTTATAACGGGCGGAAACGCGGTAGCGGAGTGCGGGGGTGAGGATGGCGTTTTTCTCCGCGGAGACATTAAAGCCGCCATCGGAATAATATGTCATGGCGAGGCGTTCGAAGGGGGTGCCGCGCGCGGTTTTCGTGACGTAGTTGACGATGCCGCCCGGTTTGCCCTGGCCATACATGGAGACGTTCGGCCCCTTGATGACCTCGATTTGCTGGACGGTGACGTCGTCCACGAGGCCGGCGCGCTTGAAGCCGTTGCGCAACGCCCACGAGGCGCGGAAGCCGCGCAGATAATACGGGCCTTCGCCGGGTTCCGGGTTGAAGGATGACACGTAGGCGAGTTGTTCGTCGAAGCTCTCAAGTTGGAAGTCGCGGAGGAATTCCTCGGTGAGTGTGTTCACGGCGAAGGGTGTGTCCTTTATTTTGTCGGCCATGCGCGTGCCGGTGACGGCTTCGGATGCGCTGTAATCGCCGGCGGCGACATCGCGCACCTCGAAGGGGGACAATTCCACTATTTCCCCGGGCTGGGGCAGGCTTTGGGCCTGGGCTCGAATGGAGGGCAGGCAGGCAAGGGATAACAGCGTGCAAATGATATGATTGTTTCTCATAAATGTTTTTATTGAGGAATATTGAAAGCGG
>JAISAX010000017.1 GCA_031266495.1 Opitutaceae bacterium | reverse complement strand
CCCCTCGGCGCCCCCCCACCCCCCCCCCCCGCCCCGCCCCCAGGCGCCGGCCGCCCCCCGCCCCGCCCCCGCCGCACTCTCCTCCCCCCCCCCCCTGTTCCCACCGGAAACATCGAAGGGCCACGAACGGAAAAACAGTTTTGTTCCCTTCGTCGCCTTCTGTGCAAATGAGCCATGCCCGACTTCCGCGCTTATTGTCCGACTGGCTCGACCGGTCCGGCTGAAAAAACCGTCCCTCGCGAACTGCGTCTCGATGCTGCCGAATCGCATCACCTCGTCGTCGTCAACCGGGCACGGGCCGGCGATCCGGTCGTCGTTTTCGACGGCCGCGGACGCGAATGGTCCGGCACGCTCGCCGCCGCCGGCAAGCGCGCAGCCGTCATCGCCATCCGCGCAGAGCACCGCCGTGTGGCGCCGCTGCCTTGTGCCGTAACCTTGGCGCAGGCATTGCCCAAGGGCTCCTCCGTCATGGACGACATCGTGCGCCACGCCACGGAACTCGGCGTCGCGCGCATCGTGCCGCTGGAAACCGTCCGCACCCAGGTTCACCTCGAAGCCGATCGCTCCGGAAAAAAACTCGGAAAATGGCGCGCCGCCGCCCTCGAAGCCTGCAAGCAGTGCGGCAACCCCTGGCTTCCCGACATCGCACCCGTGCAGACGCTGGCGGCCTTTTTGACGCCCTCTCCGGCGCTGCCCGCGTCCGCCGCGCCGGCAACCGCCGCAGACGCCGACGCCGATGGCAGCGGATACGGAGGTGACACAGATGCTGGCAATGACGGCGTTGGCAACGAATTGCGCCTCATCGCCAGCCTGCATCCCGGAGCGCACCACTTGCGCGAGGTGGTGGCCGAAGCCCGCGCCCTTGCCGGCGGGCTTTTACCGGTTCGTGCGGTCTGGCTGATCGGGCCGGAGGGCGATTTCACGACGGAAGAAATGGCTGCGGCGCTCGCCGCCGGATTCCGGCCGGTGACGCTCGGGCCGCTCGTGTTGCGTTGCGACACCGCCGCCACCAGCGCCCTCGCCACGCTCAACCACGAGATGCTTTGAACCCTGGATGCAGAAATTGAAACCGCCAAAGAACGCTAAATGACGCTAAAAATGAACGGATTGATCCTGTCAGGTAATGTCTTGGTTTAGCGTCCGCCAGCGCCCTTTAGCGGTTTCCTCTGCTGCGGTTTCCTGAATCGCTCCCTCAGAACCGGAACGATACCCGGTCGCCGCCGCCGACGAGGCGGCGGACGGCAGACGGCAGCACATCGTCGTCATTGACCCGGCGGAGCTGGCTGCGCGAAATCGCATCCGGCGAACCGGCGCCATCGGACGAGGCGTAGGATTCGACATCCGCCGCCAGCACGATAAGCCGCGCCACGCGCGAATCGCCGCGCACCGGAGCGAGCGGCGCTTCGGAACTGCCTCCGGGCGTCGCGTTGCGCCCGGCCGCAGTCAACAGGTGCGATGGCGGCTGGCCGGCAAGCGGACTCGTCGCCGCTGCCAGCAGCGAACCGATACTGTCGTATTCCGCCCCCGCCCAGTCGTCGGCGTCGGGCGCCAGGGTCTGGCTGCCACCGGGAGAGATCACCAGGCCGGAACTGCGCGGATCGAGAACGCCGAGGACATCCACGACAGAAGAGGAAAGGGGAGCCGAGGCGGGGGACATGCCGTCGAGCGCCGCCACCGCGACAAGCGGGCCGCGAACGGGAACCGCCAGTGGCAGGGCCGAGGGCGGCGTTGGCGCCGGACGCGAGCGGGGCGCCAGAGCGGGAGCCGCTACCGGAGCGAACGAGGGAGAGGGAGCCGGTTCGGAAGCTGCGGCGACCAGGACGGGCTCGCCCTCAGCCCCGGGCCCGGAACGGGCAGGGGGGGGGGGGGGGGCCGGTTTGTCGGCTTGCCCGGACGCTGCCGGAAAACCGGAGGCGGGCGATGGCGCCGGCGCGTTCTTCGCGGCAACTGTTGTCGCCACCGGCAACGGTGCCGCCGGCAGCGCGGCAGACGCCGACGCGGAGCGGACCGGCCCGGCGGTGGCGGCGATGGTTGCGGTGGTGGCCTGTTGCCCGTCAGGATCCTGCCCGGCGACGGCGACGGCAACGGCGGGCGAGGGGCCGGAGCCGGCGGGGGCGAATGCCACGCGCTGGACGCCGACGACGGTGAGGGCGAGGGCCGCGAGCGCTCCGGCCGGGAGGGCGAACGGGGCGGACTTGCGCCAGAGAAGGGCCATACCCAGCCACCACGGGCGGGGTTCGATGCAGGCGGCGAGCTGTTTCGTGCGCAGCCCGGTCTCGAAGCGCGCCCAGAATTCCCCGGGCGGGCGCTCGGCGCGTTTCAGGCGCAACAGATCCTCGACCGTCACCACGGTTTTTTTCTGCTCAGGGTGTTTCATGCGCGGAGGTAGGGTTGTAGCTCTGCTTGCAACTGCTGCTTGGCGTAGTGGAGACGGGAACGCACGGTGCCCGCGGAGCAGCCGACGATCTCGGCGATCTCCTCATGGCTGAGCCCGTCTATCTCGAAGAGCGTGATCACGGTACGATGACGGATAGACAGTTTTTGCAGTGCCTCGTTCAATTTTTCCTGGAGTTCGGCAAGGAACAGTTCGCGGTCGGCGCCGTTTTTGTCGGTGAGCCGGTTGACAATTTCGGCGACGGGCGGGCCTTCCTGGAGTTTCTCGAAGCTGAAAAACGAGCGCAGTTTGCTTTTGCGCAGGTGCGACAGCGTCGAGTTGACCGCGATCCGGTAGAGCCAGGTGAAGAAGGAGGACTGGCCCTGGAAGCGGTTGATGGACTGGAACGCTTTCAGGAAGGCGTCCTGGGTGAGGTCGGCGGCGTCCTCGCGGTTGGAGGTGAGGTTGTAAACGACGCCGAGCACGCGTTCGCGGTAGCGCCGGACGAGGGTGTCGAAGGCCTGGACGTCGCCGGCCTGCACTTGCCGGACGATGCGCCAGTCCGCATCCGCCTCCTGCTGGCGGCCGGGTGAGGCCGCGAGCGGTCTGGCAATGATCCTGGTGGCGCTGTCCGGCATGGTGTGTCCTGGAGTTGCCCAGCCTGCCCGGGTGCCCCGCGCGAGGCAAACTCAAAGAGGCCAGGAGCGGCGGCGGCGCAGCAGGGCGAAGGCCAGCAGGCCGGAGCCGGCCAGCGCCGCATACGCGGCCAGCTCGGGCACGACCGTGGTGAGCTGTTGCAGGACGATGCTGTCGTGGTTGTAAACGATCCCGTACCCGGCTCCGTTGATCATGACCGATTCCCCTTGTGTAAACTGGCCCGTCGCCTCCTCCGAAAGACCGGTGATCAGGGTGAAGGTATCGGACATGTCCAGCGAAGGCACGTACCCGGAGGCGCTGATTTTGAGCGTGGCCCCGTTCAGCAGCAGGCTGGCGGGGGTGTCGAACACGATCTGGCTGAACGTGCCGGCATCCGCGATGACGACCGAGAGCACGGCGCCGGCGCCGAAGGTGACGGGGTTGTCCGTATCGATGTGAAAGGCGCCGGCATCGGCCCGCAGGGTGCCGTTTACCGCGAGCAGCGTGGCGCGGAGTGTGCTGCCCGCGCCGCCCCGCAGCGTGGCGTCTGTGGCGTCCGGGGTGCCTGGGGCGCTTGCGCCGATGGTGAAGGTGCTGTTGGCCGGCGTGCCTTTCCGTCCGTAGGAGGCTCCGTCGGCCAGCCGGAATGTGCCGCCGGAAACCGTGGTTTTTGTGAGGAGGGCGGAGTCGTGTTCGTAAAAGACGGCCTCTCCGCCGCCGGTCTTGTTGACCGTCACGGTGTTGCCGGCGGTGGCGGTGATCGGGTCGCGAAAATCGATCCGTTCACCGGCGGCGGTGTTCAGGTTGAGGGTGGCGGGGGCGGTGGCGGGGGGGCTGTTGCTGCTGGCTCCGAAGTGTATGGCGTTGGGGGTGCCGGTGCCGGCGATGTGCTCGGGTTTGCCTCCGGTCGTGTCGAAGCCGACTCCGTGCCGGTTGCCTTCGAAGAGGATGTTGCCGTCGAGGTTCAGGGTGCCCTGGTCGAAGCAGATGGCGCCGCCCAGTGTCTTCGCGTGGTTGCCGGTGAAGCGCGATCCGGAGCCGAGGGTGAGGGTGCCGCCCTGCGCCTTGGCGTAGATGGCCCCGCCGTAGCCCGGCCCGGTGTCGCTGTGGGCGATGTTGCCTGTAAAAATCCCCCGGGCGATGTTTCCTCCGTAAACGTGCGAGGCCCCGATGTTTCCCTGGTCCAGGGGATTCCCGCCCGACACGGCGAAAGAGATCGCTCCGCCGACGCCTGTCGTGGCGCCGGCGCCCCACACATAATTGTCCGTAAACGTAGCCGTTCCCTGAAAATCGAGCTGGGGCGCGCCGGCGCCGATGACGTAGCCAACGTTGATCGCCCCGCCGCGCACTCCGGGGATGTGGGTCACCGTGTTCCTGACGTAATTGCCGGTAAACATGACGTCCTTCCTGAACGTGGCGCGCGAGTTGCCGCCCCACAGGTCGATCGCTCCGCCGAAGTAGGCGCCGCCAGAGGCGGTGGTGACGTGGTTGCCCCGGAAGGTGGCCTTCCCCTCAAACACGGCGACCCCGTATTCGTAGATGGCGACGGCGCCTCCGTAATAGGCGGTCGAGTTTTGTTCAAAAGTCGTCTCGCCCCTGAAGGTCAGGGTGGAGCGGTTTGCCGGGCCGAGGCCGTAGATGCCGACGGCGCCGGCTGCCTCGTCACTCCCGGTGTTGGCGACAAAGGCCACGTTGCCTCTCACTTCGGTGCTGGCGCCCGGGTTGTTCGAGATCGCGCCGCCTTTGCGTCCGGTCGCGGTGTTTTTTGTGAAAAGGGTGTTGTCAAGGACCAGGGCCGCCTTGCCGGCGGTGACGTGGATGACGCCGGCTCCTTTGCCCGGCGAGGTGCCGCCGGAGATCACGGCATTGCGGATGGCGAGGGTGTTGCCGGTGGTGTTGACGTTAAAGCGGGAGCCGGCCCCGCGTCTCGTGATGACGGCCCGCGCCCCTCCGCCGTCCCTGCGGGCGCCGTCGATGACGACGGTTTTGCGGTTGCCGCTGTTCATGTCGAAAGCCGCCCCCAGGTAAACATCCCCCGACAGGTCGAAGGAGTGGTCTGTTGCCGTGGCCCCGTCCAGCGCAGCCGTCAGGTTGCCGCCGGCAGCGACCGGTGTGGCGGCAGGGAGCGGGGCCGGACCCGGTCCGGACAAAAAAAACCCGGCGAGCAGGACGCCCGGCCATCGCCCACGCGAGACGAGTTGTGGTGACAAGGAATATCTCATGGACGCTCATGATAGGCTATCCGGGAATACCCCGGATAGCCAGGTAAACCACTTACGGCCAGACGACGGGGGATTGCGCTTCCCCGCTTTCCATCCATTTGGTTGCTACCATTGCATTGCAGCGCTTTGCGCAAAAATCCTGTAACACATTTGCGGGGAATCGCGATTTGACCTTGTGACGCTTGCCGGACTGAATGGAGATGGGTATCTCGCGCCACCGCTGCCGGTGGGCCGCTTTCGGGATACTCCCGCAAGCCCCACCGCAGAA
>JAISAX010000942.1 GCA_031266495.1 Opitutaceae bacterium | reverse complement strand
CCCCCCCCCCCCCCCCCCCCCCCCCCCCCCCCCCCCCCAGACATTGCTCGTCGCTCCCCAGAGCGGGCTGTCCTTGGTCTTGTAGTCGGAAATCATGACGGCACGGGAAATGTTGCGGACGTGCCCGTCGAAGAAAACGATGTTGATGCCGTCGTTGTGCGCGTAAATGAACGGGCTGGCGTTGGTGACGTTTTGATAACGGGTGTAGGTCCACCACGCGCCACCGGAGGATCCGATGGCGCCGTCCGTGAAGAACGCCGTTTTCGACGGGTTGCGGACGTCGGAGATTTTTTTGGCGGTGTCACTGTCGTCGCCGGTGATTTCTGCTCCGCCGTTCATGGTTGCGCAGGCAAAATGGTTGATGGCGTAGGTGCGCCCGAATGCCTGGTCGGAGGGACGGAGTTTGTTTGCGCTGAAACAGCGCAGTGGCGAGGTGGCGTCGGCAGGCCAGTTAGCGCCGGTGCCGGGTGGCAGGGAGAGCCAGGGGACGATGCTGCGCGAGGCGGATCGGTCCTTCCAGTCCTGCCGGTCGGGCATGGTGCCTTTTTTCTCTTCGATTGCCATTGACGCGGCTTGCTGGAGGGAACGGAGGTTGCTGATGCATTGCGCGGTGCGGGCGGTGTCGCGGACTTTTCCAACGGTGGGGATGATGATCGCGGCCAGAATGCCGATGATGACGATCACGGTGAGCAATTCGATGAGGGTGAAGGCAGTGTTTCTTTTGGTATTCATGGCGGGTTGGATGGGGAGACGAGTGCCTGCAATCGGGGTTTACCGTGTTGCGGGCGCAGGCTGGCCAAGGTGTTTGGCGAGGAAGGCGAGGACGAGCGGACGGAGATCCATTTGGGCGGGTTGCAGGTGGAACGTGTGCGGCGCACCGCCGATTTCAACGAACCAGTAGTCGAGTCCCAGTTTGCCAAGGTGCCTGGCCAGGTGGCGGGAGCGGTCGACGGAGATGGTTTTGTCGGCGCTGCCGTGGGCGATGAGTATGGGGGGCGTGTTTTTGTCGATCCAGGTAATGGGGGATGCTGCGATTTCGTTGGCCTGGGTTTCTTCCGGTGTGGCGCCGGGAAAGGATGAATGGCGGCGTCCACGGACGTCAGGGATGCCGTAGAAATCGATGATGGCGGTGACGGTGTTGGATTGTTCGGTGTAGAGGCCATGCCGGTTGAAGTCTTCAACGTGGGCGGTGGCTCCGACCATCATGGCGAGGTGGCCACCGGCCGATCCTCCCATGACGGCAATGCGCGCAGGATCGATATTGTAACGGGCGGCATTGGCGCGGATGAAACGAAGGGCGGTTTTGCAGTCGTGGAGGTTTTGGGGCCAGGCGAGGCGGGTGATCTTGAATCTGCCGGTGGCCGGGTCTTTTTCGCCAACGTCGTTGAGGCGGTAGTTGATTGAAAATACAGCGTAGCCGTGCGCTGTCAGGTTTTGGCCAATGTTTTTTTCACGCTTGCCGGCTTTGTCTCCAATGGCCCAGCCGCCACCGTGAATAAGCAGGATGACGGGATGCGGGCCGGGCCAGGCCGCGTCGGGAAGCCATGCATCCAGTTTTTCGCTACGGTCAGGGCCGAGGTAAGGCACATCGCTTTCGAGTCGTGGCACGGCGGTTGAGAGGAGGGGGTGAATGGCCAGAAGGAGCAGCAGCGTTTTAACGTTCAGTCGATGAGTGCGGGCGTTGGAGGGAACGGAGGCAGGTGCGTTCATGGTGAGGCGGGTGGTGTGTCGTGGGTTGTTTTCGGTTGCCAGTCGTCGCTGCGGAAGGGGCAGGCGGGGAGGCCGTCGAGGTTGAACAGGCCGGCGGTGGGGGCGTTGCGCCAGGCGTAGCGGACGGCCTGGGGGTGGGGGACGCGGTCGGTGGTCACCAGAATGGTGTCGCCTTCGATCCGGGCCGCGGCGGGATGGAAAATCCTGTCGGCCCCGGCGAGTTCGAAGCCGGAGGGGGTCACGCCGCGCGGGCTGTCGAGGGGGGAGGGGGGATCGGCTGGCTTGAAATGGATACGCATGGCGGAGCCTTCGCGTATGGCGGAGTCGAATACGGGTCCGCTGTCAACGAGGCCGGCGTGGCCGTAGGCGCGCCGGAGGGCGACCAGGGCGAGGCGGCGGGCGGCTTCGCGTTTGTTGCGGGGATGGATGTTGTTGGCGTTTCCAATGTCGATGGTGACGGCCTGGCCTGTATCGGGCAGCGCAAGACATTGCGTCTGGGCTTCGCGGAGGAAGGCGTACCTGGTTCCGTCCGCGGCGTCGCTTTTGTAGTTGGCGAGCTGCACCCAATAAAAGGGGAGGTCGCCTTGGGCGAATTGTTTGCGCCAGCCGTTGATGAGGGCCGTCTGGAACTGGCGATACTCGAAGTGGCGCGGGGTGTTGCCCTCGCCTTGATACCAGACAAATCCGCGCAGGGCATAGGGGAGGTGCGGGGCGATCATGCCGTTGAAGAGGCCGCCGGGTTGTTTGCGATGTCCGGCACGCAGGGGGGAATCGGGGCGGCGGAGGGTGAAGGGTTTGTTCCCGGGCGCGGCCTTGGCGGCGTCGCGTCTGGCTTCCCATGCTTTCAGGTCGGCGTCGTAATGTTCTTTGGCGACCGGGTAATCGGCGATGGCTTGCTGCCAGCGGGTGTGAATTTCGGCAAAGGCGGGGCCGTTGGCGGCGTCGGCGGTTTCGGCGTCCATCCATGCCTCGACGGGCGTAGCGCCCCAACTGCTGTTGATGATGCCGACGGGCACACCGAGGGCGCGGTTGAGTTCGCAGGCGAAGTGGTAGCCGAGGGCGGTGAAGCCGCCTACGGTGGCGGGCGTGGTGCGTTCCCATGCGCCTTTGGCGGTGCGAAGCGGGGTGGCGGAGACTTTTTTGGCGGTCTTGTAATGGCGGACGAACGGGTTGTCGGCAAAGATGGTTTCGGTTTTTCCGGTATCCGTATTCCGGATAATCCATTCCATGTTGGACTGGCCGGAGGCGAGCCAGACTTCGCCGACAACGATGTCGTTGAGCGTGATCGTGTTTTGTTGCCGGGCCTGGACGACGAGTTGGCGCGATTCGGAGGACGCGGGCAGGGCGGGCAGGCGGAGGAGCCACTGGCCGTCGGCATCGGCGGTAGTGATCGCGGAATGACCGGCGAACGTCACCGTGATGTTTTCCCCGGCGTCGGCGGTTCCCCAGACGGCGATCGGCTGGCCGCGCTGGAGCACGGCGGAGTCGGTGAAGAGGGGCGCGAGCGTGACTTCGGCGCGGACAGCGGCGGCGACGGTGGTGGCGGCGGTGGCGGTGGCGAGGAGGGCGAGGCCGGCAATGGCGGTCAGCAGCTCTGCCAGCGTGAAGATGGCGCGGGATGGTCGGGGATCATGGTGCTTTTTTATCAGAAAAGGCTGAATGCCGAGTGCTGGACGTTGAAATGGGTTTGAATGGCTCCGGTATCCGGCAAAAGGGTTCGGAAAATCGATAAAAGGGATCAAAAACCCGGGAGATGTGTTCCGGTATCCGGTATCCGGAAAAAGGATTCCGGGGACGGAAAAAACCTTTCCGGGGACAAATAAAAGTGTGTCAAGGACGGGACTTTTTGGCGCATTCTTCAACGTCCCCGCTCCGGGGACGTTGAAGTCTGGCCGGGGGACATCGGGTACAGGGATTGTTTCCGTCGTCCTTGGCATCCTTTTGGATGAAATCGGGGAAAAAAGAGGTTTTGGAGGCTTCAAAAAACCCGTCCCCGACATCCTTTCCGTTGTCCCCGGAATGGTTTTGTCGAAAAGGAGAATCCTTTTTTCCAAAAGTGCTCCGGGGACGCCGGGTACCGGGATGGTTTTTGTTGTCCCTGTCACACTTTTGCGGGGTATCGGAGCGTTTCGGGGCGTGGCGCGCATCTTTTTCAGGAGAGAGGGGGGGGGAGGGCGGGGAAGGGCGGGGGGGATGTTATCGGCGGCGGCGGATAACGAGAATGGCGCAGAGGGCCGCCAATGCGGCCAGCGCGGCGGTGGTCGTGGGTTCGGGGATGGGGGTGGTCGTGATTGTGAGGGCGGGAGCGGGGCGAGCGGCGTGGTCTTGCGCGGCGAATTTGACCGGATTGCTTTGCTGTCCGAGTTCGATGATTACGAACGTCACGATGCCGCCGGAGCCGGTGCGGGCGGACTCAAGGAAGGAAACGAGAGCGGAGGTGCTCTCGAAGATGACGGGGGTGCCGGCGGCGAACGAGTCGGAGTCGGGGACCGCCGCCGTGCTGAGCACACCGGTGGCATTGGCAGGAGCGCTGAAGTCGGAGATTTTGACAGCCGGCCAAGGGGCGGTTTCGTTGGTGAAGGTGGCATCTTCCAAACCGGAATCATCCGAACCGAGGGTGAGCGCCTCCTGCATAGTGGCGTAAGCAAGACCGAAGAGCGAGATCGTCGAGGTCGTGCGCTTGGTGTTGGTTGCCTGGCCAGTGAGCGTGAGTTCGGCGGCGGTGATCGGGCCGGTGATGGCGGACAGGTTGAATTGCAGATAGATATAACGATTGGCATTGCTGCCGTTCGTGCCGCGGACGTCGATGTTCGTAGCGTTGCCGTTGGAGTTGGTAGGGGAGGCTTGGTCCACGAAGGTATCCGCGAAGGCCTCTATCGGAGCGTGGATGACGGTTTGGGCGCTGGCACCGAGGGGAGCAGCGAGGAGCGCGGCAAGAGTGAACAGGTGGATGTGTTTCATGGTGCTTGTTGGATGATGTTTTTCGGTTAACGGTTGGTGTGTGGTTTTTGTTTGGTTACGGGAGGACGATTTCAAACCAGAGGGTTTGGCTGGCAGGCGTGGCTTCGATGCGTCCGGCGGCGGCGGCGGGACGGAGTTCCGGGCGGCGGGTGCCGTCGGGATTGAGTGGATACACTCGGACGCCGGCGGCGGTGGCGGCGATGGCGTCGGGGCGGGTGAAGTCGAGCGTGACCGGGGCGGCCTCGGCGTGCGTCGGTCCGTTGCCCCATTGTTTGCCGAAACCGGTGCGGTCGGCGTTCCAGCCCATGTCGAGGTTGGCGGCGCGCACCGCCGTGGTGAGCAGGTAGCGGCCGGGCGCGCCAAGGGGCTGGCGGTCAACGGTGTTGAGCATGACAACGGCGAATCCGCCAAGCGAAGTATCGCCCGGAGTGATACGGAGCCAGCCGAGGTCAAGGGTTTTTCCGGA
Source organism: Opitutaceae bacterium (assembly GCA_031266495.1). Next base: position 981 of record JAISAX010000942.1, on the reverse strand, counting down.
GACGAAACCGACGAGGCCGGCGACGCCTTCGCCGGTGTAACGGACGTGGGCGGCGGCGGGATCGGTGGCGTCCCAGACGAGGGTTTGGGCGGCGGGCCGAGAGGCAACGCTTGCGGGCGGGACGCCCGCACCACGCGGAGAGGCAACGTCCACGGGCTGGAAGCCCGTGCCACTCCCGGTGGCGGGCGGGTCGCCCGCGCCACTTGGAGAGAGGCCGACGCGGTGAGTGCGCCAGGCGTCGGGCGGGAGTCCTCCGAAAATGGCGTCGGCCTCGATCTGGCGTGGGAAGGCGTAGTTGTTCTGGCGTTCGAGCTGGCGTTCGAGAGTCACGTATCCGGTTTTGGCGGAGGCGAAGGGAGCGATGCGGCGGTGGCGGAAGAGGTCGGATGCGGCGAGGGCTGCGACGGTGTGCGCGGGGTTGGGCGCGGTGTCGAAGAAGCCGGCCATGGTGTCGGCTTCCCAGGCGCGGCTGTGGGAGTAGGCGAACTGAAACAGGCCGTTCCAGTCCTGCGCGGCGCCATACAGAGCGAGGAGGGGGAAGCCTTCGGCATGATGGTCGCTGGAGGGCGGGTGGTTATATTCGGTGATGGTGAAGGGTTTTCCGAATACGCGGCGGGCGGAGAGGCGTTCGATACTGGACTGGTCGGGGTGGGCGATCATGGGTTTTTGTTCGACGGTCCAGGGTTTTGAGCGGTCGAAGCCGGGGAAGCGGGGTGCGCCCCAGTAGCGATGGGTGTCGATGAAGTCGGCGGTGGCGTCGGCGATTTGCGGGGTGGTGTAGCCGACGGCGGTGGTCGTTATGGGGGCGGCGACGTGGAGTTCGTCGCGGAGGAAGGTGTGCATTTCGCGCCAGTACGCGATTTCGGTGTCGCGGAGGAAGCGCATGACGTCGGCGACAACGGCGGGGGTGCGGGTGGGGAGGTCGCGACGGAATACCCATTCGACGGGGCGGCGTGGCGCGGGCGTCTCGCCCGCTTCAGG
>JAISAX010000935.1 GCA_031266495.1 Opitutaceae bacterium | reverse complement strand
CAGAATGATCGTTCTGGAGGAGGGATGGAAAAACGAGACTTTTCCCTCGGCGACAAATCGAGGGGGGGGGGGGGGCCGGGGGGGGGGGGCCGGGGGGGGGGGGGGGGGGGGCGGGGGGCGGGGGGGGGGCGGCGGCCCGGGGGGGGGGGGCGGGCCGGGGGTGGAAGTGATCTGGCACCGGATGGGCGATTGCGGGTACTTCGACGGCGAGGGGCGGCTGTGGTTTTGCGGACGCAAGGCGGAGCGCGTGGAGACCGGTGCCGGCACATTGTTCACCGGGCAGGTGGAGCCGGTGTTTGCGGCGCATCCCGGGGTGAGGCGTTGCGCGTTGATCGGAGTCGGGGCGAACGGGCGCAAACGTCCGGCGATTGTGGTGGAGCCGGCGCCCGGTTGCGTGGTCGAGACGGGGGCGGATGGACGTCGGCTGGCGCGCGAACTGCGGACGCTGGGGCTGGCGCATCCGCACACGGCGGCGATCAAGATATTTTATTTCCATCAAAAATTTCCGGTCGATGTGCGGCACAACGCGAAGATCCACCGACTCGCGCTGGCGGCCTGGGCGCAAAAGGGCGCAATCGGCTTCAAGTCGGACCCGAAACGCTAGGGAGCGGCCAACTTCCGGAAATTGAACAGAAGGCAACGAAGAGAACGAAGAACAACAATCAGGGACGCTTACCGTTCATTCCTGTTTAACTTTCCTGAAATAAATACCCTCCTGTTCAGGGTCTTCTTCGATTTACCTTCGTTACCTTTGTTTCCTTCTGTTCAAAAACGGATTTTCAGAACTTCCCGCCATGCCTTCCGCCTCGTTGCCACCGGTTGTTTACGAAGACGAATCGATGCTCGCGTTTGACAAGCCCGCCGGCCTCCCCGTCGCGCCCGACCGTCAGGACCAGAACAACCGGGACCAGAACAACCCACCCGCAACCCTCATGCGCCTCGTCCACGCCCGGTACGGGCGTGAGGTGACCAACGTCCACCGCCTCGATGCCGACGCCAGCGGCGTGCTCCTTTGCGCCCGCGACAAACCCGCGCTCGATGCCCTCAGCGGCCAGTTCCAGAGCAAGACGGCGACCAGAGTCTGCCACGCCCTCGTCGTGGTGATGCCCCCGGACGAGGCGGCGAAAGTGGGCGCGGTCATGCGGGACGCCCGGGGGCTGTTGCCGGACGAATTTGCCGTCGAGCTGACACCTGGCGCCGACGAGGCCCGACCCGGGCGCATGCGCATTTTCCGCAAACGCGGCGGCAAGGCGTGCATCACGCGATTTCGCACGCTGGAGCGGTTCGGACGCTTTGCCCTGGTCGAATGCCGTCCGCTCGCGGGACGTCCGCACCAGATCCGCGCGCACCTCGCCGCCATCGGCGCGCCGGTCCTCAACGACGCGCTTTACGGTGTGCCCGAAGTTTTTTTGAAATTATCCGACCTGAAGCGCGGTTACAAGGGACGGGCCGACGAGAAGCCGCTCATCGCCCGCCTCGCGCTCCATGCCAGCTCCCTGACCGTCCGCCACCCGGTGACGCGCGCCCCCGTGACCATGGAAGCCCCCCTCCCGGGCGAGTTCACAATCGCCCTGCGCAACCTCCGCAAGTACCGGCCCCGCCGTTGAAGCGACCTTCACCCTCCCCGGGACGCCTTGCCCTGGCGGCGAGACATCGACCCGCTGCGCAGGTTTTGCCTTGGCAGAACCGCCGACGCCGCCCGTCCCGCATGAGGGAATTCCCTGAATGTCGGCCCCTTCCGGGAAAAGGGAATCCGCGTCACCCGCACAAGGAGCCGGCATGCACAAGAACCGATGACACCTTCATGCCGCCACTAATGAAATGCGTTTTGGCAAGATTTTGCATTTGCATCAGGCGCTTACCTGGCTAGGCGTTTTTGGCCCAGTCCCTGTTAAGGGAAAACCGTTGCACCGCCGGACAAGAAATTGACGATGGTGCCACCTGGCGCTAGATTCAGGCATACTAAAACGACCAGAACCAACATGAGTAAAAAAATGAACCTTAAGCGGTCCCTCCCGGGCAGCATCCTCGCTGCTGCTGTCCTCGGATTTGTGACGGTATCCGTCACCGACCTCCAGGCCCAGACACGCCCGAGTGATCGGGCCAATCCGCCCTCGCAAAGCTACCCGTCGCGGCCCACGACCGACATTGTTGGCGCCGCTCCGGCGCAGCCCGCCCAGTCGGCCCCCGTGCACAACACCCGGGCCGCCCCCCCGGTCCCGGCTCCCGCCAAAGCCACGCCTCCTCCTCCGCGCGTCGCCGTCGAACCCACCGTCTCCACCCTGAGCGGTTCGCAGTTCCGCTCCAACCTCTACACCGTGGACAAGACCCTGCTCTCCTCCACCCAGGTGGGCGGCGAGTACCAGTACCGCCTCCGCGTGACGGCGCTGGAAGACATCACCAACATCTCCGTGGTCGAGCACCTGCCCGAAGGGCTCCAGCTCGTCTCCACCGAGCCCGCCGCCAAGGTCACCGGCAACGACCTCCGCTGGAACTGGGATGCGCAGCGCAAGGGCGAAGTCCGCGACCTGCTCGTCACCGTGCGTCCGCAGACCGAAGGCAGCTTCGTGACGAAGAGCGCCGTGTGCGTTGACCCCGTGGTCGTGCTCCCGCTCTTCGCCGGCTCGCCCAAACTGGAGATCGCCAAGACCGGTCCCGCCACGGCCGAACTCGGCGACGACGTGCCCTTCCGCATCACCGTCCGCAATACCGGCACCGCCATCGCCCACAAGGTCGTCGTCACCGACGCCCTGCCCGCCGGCCTGACCAGCAGCAACAACCTCACCACCGAAGTCGGTGATCTGCCCCCCGGCCAGAGTCGCGACATCACCGTTGTCGCCAAGGCCGGCAAGGGCGGCGAGCTGACCAACGTGGCCAGCGCCACCTTCGCCGAAGGCCCGCCCGTCCAGGCCCGGAGCGTGCTCAACATCGTCGAGTCCCGCCTCGGCATCAGCAAGACCGGCACGCCCCGCACCTACGTTTACAAGAACGCCACCTACAACATTGTCGTTCGCAACGAAGGCAACACCACCCTCCGCAACGTGACCGTCACCGACGACCTGCCCAAAGGCACCTCGGTTGTCGAGACCGTCCCCGCCACCGAAGCCAAGGGCGGTCGCCTCACCTGGACCATTCCCAGCCTCGCCGCCGGCCAGGCCCAGTCCTACACCGTGGTGCTCACCAACATGAGCCCGGGTGACACCGTCAACGGCGCCACCGCCACCGGCACCGCCGCCACCGGCAAGACGCTCACCGCCAGGGCCGAGGCCCGCACCGAATGGGAAGGCGCTCCCGGCGTCCGCACCGAGATCGTCGATACCGTTGACCCGGTCCGCGTCGGCCAGACCACGGTTTACGAAATCCAGATCACCAATCAGGGCTCCTTCAAGCCCGTCAACGGCCAGTTCAAGGTCACCCTCAGCGAACAACTCCGCCCGATCTCGACCGGTGGTGATTCGCAGGGCACCATCGACGGCCAGACGGTGACCTTCCCCGACGTGGTCCTCGATCCCCGCCGCGGCACCAAACTCCGCATCGAAGCCCAAGGTGTGAAACCCGGTTCCGGTCGCGCCCGCCTCGAATTCATGAGCTCCTTCCTCGACGAGCCCGTGATCAAGGACGAGTCCACCTTCGTTTACTGACCGCCGGTAAATGAATCATCTGCGAACGGCGGGGAACACCTTCTCCGCCGTTCGCTTCTCTCTCCCGTCATATCAATCAAGAAACCATGCGAACCACAACCACACTCACACTCACACTCCTTTTCCCGGTGCTTGCCGCGTCGGGACTGTCAGGACTTGTTGCGCAGGACATCCCTGCCGGCTACGAGACGAGCCAGAAGTTGCCGATCGGATACACCGCCGATGCCGGCGTGACCACCAAGCGCGTCTTCCGCGGCATCAAACGTTCCAACGAGGCCGTCACCGGCGGCTTCAAGGTCGATTTCCCCGAGCAGCTGTTTTACACCGGCGTTTACACTGTCCAGCCGCTCTCCGGCGCGGACAACAGCGAGTTCGACGTTTACCTCGGCATCACCGACAGCCTCAACGACTGGCTGACCTACGACTTCGGCCTCACCTACTACTACTACCCGAACAAGCTCGGCGGCACCATCCAGGACGCCTTCGAACCCTACTTCGGACTCACCGCCGCGATCCCGCAACTGCGCGGCGTGGCCTTGGCCGGCTATCTCTACTTCGATACCAACCGCAAGGCCTTCACCGCGGAACTCTCCGTCGGTTATTCCCTCCACCTGTGCGACAATCTGAGCCTGCACCTCAGCGCCTTCGTCGGCTATGTTGACGGCAGTGACATGACGCCGCACATCAGGCCGGTGAAGACCGATGTGAGCTACACCTACTACGGTGCGAGCGCCGAGTTGCCGTTCCAGATCAACGACCAGATCACGATCATCTTCGGCGTGCAGTACAGCGAGACCAGCAACCTGCACGACACCTTCGAGGGTGGCGGCCAGCTCTGGGGCTTCGGACGTGTTGTCTATAACTTCTGATTCATTCCGAAACCGTTCCTGGCGGTGCCTTCCTACCGGAGAGCACCGCCTCTTTTTTTACGAACCGTGAGCAAAAATTCCCGTAAACGAGTCTGCTTCGTACTGTTTTTTCTGCTGCTGCTCCTGCTGCTGTTGCTGCTGGCGGGATACCTGATCTGGCAAGAAATGAACCCCGTCGCGCCGCCGTCGCCGCCGGACGGCAATCCGCCTCCCGCCGGCGCGGAAAGTTCCGGTCCGGTCACGCCCTGGACTCCGGCTCCGCAACCGCAACCTTCGGGGGGCTCCGGGTTGCCGCCAATCGCCTTCCCCCGGCTGCACCCGTTACCTACTTTGCCCGGGTCGCCGCCGCAACCGGTTTCCCCCCTACCCCCCCCCCCCCCCCGGGCCGCGCCGCCTCCGGCGACGCCCCGCGTGCCGGCCCGGAGTGCGACGCCCACAGGCGTGCACGCCACCCCCGACTTCGAACGTCGCCCGACACCCCCGCGTCCGGCTCCGGCCCCCGCGCCCCGTCCGGCGGCAACGCCCCGTCCGCCGACTCCGACCCCGCCGCCGCCGCCGGCTGCGCGCCCCCCGGCTCCGGCGACCGCACGCCCGATGTCGGCCCCCCCGGCGTTGCCGGATTTGACTGCGAACAGCTATTTTGTTGTCCGCTACAAAATCTCGCGACCCTCCGGCTACTATCTCGTCTGTACCCGCGACGCCGGCTCCGACCGGCAAAACTACGGATTCCGCGTGCCGGCGGACGAATTCAACCGTGCGGTCGTCAACCTGACCTACGATCCGAAAAACATGCGCGCCTGGCAACCGGTCAGCCAGATTGAGTGACCGGGCGACCGGGCGAACGAACGGGCGGGCGAATGATGATGCGCCGCCCTATTTTTCAGGGGCCACGTAGCCCCTGGGGCCGCCGAGCTTCATGAACTGGTGATGGAGCACCCAGGCGCCGGCAAAGGCGATGAGGGACAACAGCGCGCCGGTGACAAACGTCAGACGGTAATTTTGTTCGCCGACGGCGATGCCCCAGTCACGCGCGAACGGAATCCGGGAAAACATCTCGGCAACAAACGCGCCCGCGCGCCCCTCGCCATCGATCACCTCGCCCATCGCCGGGGCGAAAAACATGCCGCCGATGGAGCCGAGCAGGCCGCTGGCGGAAGCGAATTGCGCGTAACGCTGGTGCGGCAGGAGTTTCATGCCGAGCGAGGCCGCGCACGTGAAATAGCAGCCGGAAAGAACCCCGTGCGCCACCCACGCGATCATGAACGACCGGGCATTGTCCGCATAAAACGCGCCCCAGAGCGTCGCCGCCGTGTAGGCCAGCAGGCAAACCATGCCGCACCGCAACGGGTGAAACTTGTCCGCCGCCCAACCCAGAAACCACGCCAGACACAACGAAATCGCGTAAGTGAGCGCGAGGCCGTGCCCGTAGGTCTTCATCGAGATGCCGATGGCGTCGCGGTAGCGGATCGCGAAGGTGTTGATCGGGCTGAAGCACAGGCCCGCCACCATCGAATAGAGAAAAAACACGCAATAATAGCGGCTGAAATAACACTCCTTGCAATACACGCCCACATCGCGTCCCAGCTTGTAAAACCAGTTGCCCACCGGATTTTTTATCCGGGTCGGCGGGACGGGGGGGGGAGGGGGATAATTGCCTTCCTTGACCTTGTAGCAGACCCACATGAACGCCCCGCCGTAAAACACACCGACAATGCTGAGAATGAGCGAAAAGTAGAAAAAGTTGCCCGAGCTTTTGTCTTTGTCGAGCAGGCCCACGATCCAGAAGTTGAAGATAATGCCGTCAATGAGGCTCACCGCCCGGAACAGCCCGTAAAAGCGTCCGAGCAAGGGCTTGGGCACCACGTCGTTGACGAGGCCGCCGAACACCGCGCCGCCAATGATCGTTGCGAACTCGAAGGCCGCCCAGAACACGCCGAAGCAGGCGATCGAGACGGAGACAGGATCCTGCAAATGTCCGATGAGCCATGCGCCCGGCGCGGAGCCGTCGAGCACCCCGTGCAACCAGCCCCCGAAGGCGTGCTCCCTGGCGAGCACGGCGTGCAACCAGCGCGCCACGAACGGCGTCGCCGCCAACCCCAGCATCCCCACCGCGGCGAACGGCGTCGTGATCAACAAAAACGGGATGCGCCGTCCATATTTGCCGCGGTGCCGGTCGCTCTTGACGCTGATGATCGGCCCGAGGACGAAGTGCAACACGGCGGGGAACGTGGCCGTCAGCAACGCGAAAACCCATTGCGAGACCTTCAGTTCGTTCAGATACCATTGCGACATGGGCCCCACGGAGCGGTCGCGCATGGACCACGAGAAGTCGCCCCACAGCAGCCACAGGAACACGACGACAATGCCGGCCATCGTGTATTGCAACGTGCCAACGGTCCATGTCTTCCGACCGGTCACCGGGTCAACATGAACGCTTGCCGCCTCCGTGCCGATTTTGGGTGCGGGCGCGGCGGCGGACGCGGGGCGCGGGGAGGGAGGAGGAGGAGGGGGGGGGGGGAGGAGTGCTCATTGGTTGGATCAGGGAAAAACCGGAAGGGGCAAAGGGAAAAGGGATACAGGCGTTCGGGCGCGGGGGGGGGGGGGGCGATGGGTGGCGGCGTTGGTGATGGTGCTGACGCCAGTATTCGCTGCGGCAAAGCGGTCCGGATGACCAGAAAATGCGTTCAGGCCCTTTCCGGAGGTATCGGTTTTGTCCAGATTGCCGGAGAATTCCGGTTCGGTCCGGACCGGACTGTTTTCTCCGGATTGAACTCTGTGCTACCAAGGTTGAGTGTTGTTTTTTTGCGTATGATTTCCCGATGGAGCGGCGGAGTCGGCGGGGAGGCGGGAGGCATACCGGACCCAAGCCAACCGCGAATGGACGCGAATGAACGCGAATAAGAAAAGGTTCATCGACGTTTTCAACGGGAACAACGGGAGAGAGGGGGGGGGAGGGAGAATATGAAGGAGTGTGGCGCGGTCCCAGGCGCTCCCGCGCCGATGGTCAATACCATCCCGCCTCTGTTTCCTCCGAAAACTTCGAGGCACCTGAAAAAAACAATGAATCCGCAGGCTTTGGTTTTATGTCACTGATGTTACGCATGCGGGAGCCGGAGCGGCGGTCTCCAGACCGCCGCGACGGATCGGATCGACAGTAAAGCGTCGCCGGTTCGAGAGGCAAAGTGGCGAGGCGCGCAACGCGCCTCGTCGCAGCGGCAGGAATGCCGCCGCTCCGGCTCCGCCTAACATCCGTCAGTCATCAAGACTTGTTTCCTTCCGGATTGCCCCCGAGCAGTACGGCGCGGGTGGCTCCGGCGGCATCCACGGTTTCGAGGCGCGTCACTCGCAACTGCTCGCCCTGGCTGGCGAGGAGGGTGCGGAGGGCGTCGGCGTTGTCGTGAATCTCCTGATACGTCTGGCCGGCGTGCGTCCAGGTCACGCGCCAGGCGGCTTCGCCAGGCTCCGGCTTGCGCACGGGATCGTCGGTGGCTGCGGCTGCTGCTGCGGCGGCGGTGCGGGCGGACTTTTTCTTCGGGCGGGTTTTTGTAGCGTCCGATGGCAGGAGCGGTCGGGTGAAGGGATAGTCCTCGCCGAGGATTTTCGCCGCCGCCCGCTCCAGTTCGTACACGCGCACAAACTGCGCCTCGCGTTCGAGGAGCAGCGTGTTGATGCGGATCTGTCGGTCGCCGGTTGGCATTCGGTGGCTGGGCAGGTGGGCGGGTGGGGCGCCGGATCGCGGTCACGGGCGCCGTCCGGTCGGTCAGAGGGTGATGGGCGGCGGGCGGCGGCGCGAGAGGCGGACGGTGGCCGGTGCGAAAATGGATCAGGCCTTGCCGCCGGCGCGGGGCTTGCGGCCTGGCGCAGGTGTGGGCGCGGGAGCAGGAGCCTCGGGTTCGGCGTCGGCGTCGGTGTCGCTGGTGTCGGTGGCGTCGTCGGACGGATCGGGGGCTTCGGCAGGCTCGTCGGTATCGGCTGGCGAGGCGTTGGTCGGGTGGTCGGCGTTCTCCTCGGTGTCGTCGGCGCCAGTGTCGTCGGCGCGGGCGGCCTTGCGCGCGGGCGCGCTGGCGGCTCCTCGATGCACGATGGTGGCCTTGGGGTCGAGGCCGGCGACCGGGAGCGGCGGCGCGGGGAAGGGGAAGGTGCCGGTCTCGCCGAGCACGTCCTCGACCTGCGTTTCGAGTTGCGCGATGCGTTCGTAGGCGCGCTGGCGTTCCTCGATGAGTTGGTCGATCTGCTCGCGGGCGGCGAGCGCCTGACGGATTACGTCGGCTTCGGCACCGAGCACGATGTCCCGGAAGGTGAGCGTGAGATGCTGGAGGGTTTTGGTTTTTGCCATGGTGTTTATTGCCAGAAAAAGCGTTTGAGTTTGCTGAATAGATCGGGCGCGGCAGCGGCGGCGGGCGCGGACGGAGTGGAACGGGCCAGATTCGGGCGTGGAGCGGCGGCGTCAAGGCCGGCTTTGGGGGGTGGTTCCGGCGCGGGGGGCCGGGGCGCGGTTTTGGCGGCGGGCGTGGCGCGTGTGGTGTGGACGTCGGGGCGGGCGGATGCGCGGGCACGGGCGCGGGTTTCGGCGGCTTCGCGGGCGGCGGTGGCCACGAGCGGGTCGGGGTCGGTTTGCCAGTCGGTTAGCAGTTCGTCGGCGGCGTTGGGGTGACGGATGGCGGCAATGCGTACGGCCGGAGCGGGGTCGCGGGCGATGTCGTAGAGGTCGGCGCGGCGCCAGAAGGGGCAGGCGGCGACGGCGAGAAGGCGGACGGTGGGGAGCGGGTCGGCGAGGAGTTTTTTGGCGGTGTCGAGGTCGAGGTCGTGAATCGCGACCGG
>JAISAX010000923.1 GCA_031266495.1 Opitutaceae bacterium | reverse complement strand
GTTGGAGACGTTGAGGATGGCGTAGCGGGTGTCGCCGCGGGTGTGCAACTGGTTGACGATGCGGGCGATTTTGGAGGGGGGGGGGCCTTGCACGAGATGGGGGCCGCAGGTCCAGACGGCGATGTGGTAATAGAAGCCGCGGAGAAGGCCGGGGGAGCGCGGCAGGGTGACAAAGTCTTCCTGCATTTCCTGGGTGAGGTGATGGTCGGCGAAGATGCAGGTGACGCCTTCGGGTATCCGGAGTTGTTTTCCGGATACCAGTCGGGCGCCTTCGAGCCAGAGGGTGAGGGTGGCGGGCGGCGCGGGTCGCGGGTCGATGTCACGGATGATGGCGAGCTGGTCGGCGAGGGCGGAGGAGATGAACTCCGCGGCGCGGGCGCGAGAGGCGGGGTCGTGGCTCCAGAGGGCGCGGTCGCCGCGGCCACGGAGGCCGATTTGCCAGATGACGCGGTCGCGGGCGATGTCGTGCCAGCGGCGGGCGTGGTCGCGCCAGCAGGCGCGCATCACGCGGGGGGCTTCGCGGTAGGAAAAGGGGGCGTTGTGGTAGTTGTTTTTCGAGCACCAGGTTTCGTAGGCGAAATGGGATACGCCGAGTGGTTCGACGTGATGCTGGCTGACGTAGAGGCCGCGGCGGATGGCGGCGCGGATGATGTCGGCCTCCGGCGGGTTGGTGATGTCGGTGAAGGAGGCGGGGATGATGAGGTTGCCGCGGAGGCGGAGGAGGGCTTCGAAGACGCGCTCCATCGTCGCGGGCGTGGCGATGGGCGTGTAGTAGAGGAGGAGGCGCGCCTCGTAGTCGTCGGCCGCGACGTCGTCGAGCGGCGGGTTTTCAGTGGCGGCGCGGCGGGGCCAGTCGCGGAAACGCTCGCCGGAGGACGCGGGCCAGGAGGCGAGGAGGTCTTCGTCGTTGATGAACCAGCCGCGGTAGCGAAAGGCCGGAACGACGGAGGCGATGCGTCCGGGAGCGGGGGCGAAGCTGGCGAGGGGCGCGGGAGCGATGTCTTTCCAGAACCAGAGGGGATCGACGCCAAGGAAGCGGTGCGAGAATTCGTAGAGGCCGTAAATGGCGCCGAGTTCGTCGACGCCGGTGATGGCGATGCGGCGGTCCGGGGGGGCGCTGGTTTCGAGGACGAATGTTTCGGGCGCGAGGGCGGTGGTGAGATCAACGGTGAGGGTCCACGGCTGGAGCGGCGAGCCGGCGCCTGTCGGCGAGGCGGAGGGGAAAACGGCGGCGATGTCGCGCCGGAGGTCGGCAAGGGCGGCGGCAATGGCGGGACTGGACGGGACGGAGGAAATGTCGATGGAGATCATGGAGGGCGGACAGTTTGCCGGAAATGCGGGGAGCGCGCTTGCCACGGCTTGATCCGGGAACCGTCGGAAATTGATCTTTGCGGGCCGAAGTGGCGGAAAACGGAAGGAGGCGGGATTGACCGGACGGGAGCGCACGTTGTTATGTCGCCGGATGAAATTCGCGGCGCGTTATCATGAAAAACCGGGAACGGGACCGTTGTTTGCCTATCAGTTGAAGGAGTCGCTGCGCTCGGGACTGGTGCATGTGGAGTATCGGCACATGCTGGAGGGAACGCGGTTTCATACGCAGCCGGGGGTCGAGATTCACCTGACGATGGAGGGGCGGGCGTTGTTTCATGTGGCGGGCCGAAATCATTTTCAGACGGCAAGGCACGGGATGGTGTTTCGGGGGCGGCTGCCGCATCAGATCGTGGCGGACCGGGCGTATCCGTTCCAGAGGACAAACATTGTGTTCAGGCCGGAGGATTTCGTGGCGCGAGTGCGGGGAGCGGCCGGGTTTTTATTGGACTGGTTGCCCGCGGGAGCGGCGTTTCCGTTCGTGCTGGGAGAGCGCGATTTTGCCCGGGCCGATGAACTGGCGCGGTGGCTGCGGACGGAGGTGAATCTCCGGTTGCAGGGGTGGGAGGACGCGGTGCCGGGAATCCTGCTCGGCCTGCTGACACTGGCGCGGCGCAACGGCGCGGGGCGCGGCGGGGTGGCGCCGGGTGCGGAGTCGGGTGCGGAGCCGGAGGGCGGACGGGCGGCGAGGCGGGGCCTGGTGGGCGAGGCGTGCGCGCATGTAGGCAATAATCTGGACGGCTCGCTGGGATTGGGCGAAGTCGCGGCGCGGTTCAGGGTGACGCCGGAGCATCTGACGCGCAGTTTCCGTCGCCAGTTGGGGGTGAGTTTTCACCGGTATGTGCTGGCGGAACGGATCGCCCGGGCGAAGGAGCAGTTGCGCAACCGTCCGGAGGCGAGCGTGACGGATGTGGCGTTCGAGTGCGGTTTCGTTTGCCCCGACCACTTCGGAAAAGTCTTCAGGCGACACACGCTGATGACGCCGTCGGAGTTCCGCAAATTGCAGGGATAGCCATTGCAGATTCCGGCCCGGCCCCATCCGTCTGGTCCCGTTGGCTCAGTCCCTGTGCCTCCGGAATCAGGTTAACCGCACTACGGCCCGATCGTGTAATACGGATGCCATGACGCCCGGCCCCCCGCCGGTTCCGTCTTGATTTCCCAATCGCCAGCGGCAAGCAGCAGTTCGAGGTTGTCTTTCGTTTTCAAGGACAGGGAAATGTCCGGAGGAAGCAGGCCGCCCTGACGCAAATCGTGGCGGACGCCGTTCACCAACAGAATGCCGGTTTCCGTATCAATTCGCAACCGCACGCGCATGCCCGGCGGGATGGAAAGTGTGTGGCGGACGCCAGCGTCCGCCCGCTCGAAACTCAACCTCAATGCGCCTCGCACCGTGGGCAACGTGCAATCGGCAAAGGAAAGTCCTTCGCGTGGCGGACAAAAAAGCACCTCGCGAAAACCCGGCTCGATAATGTCGATCCCCATCAACTTTTCCGCGAGCACGACAACGGCGGCTCCTCCCCACGCGTGGTTGGAGCATTCACCGAAATGTTCGGGCAGCGTCGGCGAACCGGAATCGATCTCCGCCGCGAACCGGCGTTTCAGGCGCCGCAGCGCGCTTTGCGGACGCCCCGCCCGCACCAATGCCTCCAGCGGATAACGTTCCATGTAAATGGAGCAGCGTTCGATTTCCTCAAGACGATCGGCCAGACGCGCGTGTCGCTCCGCCGGAGCCAGCCCGGCAAGAATCGCCAACGCCTGCGCGCGATCGTCGGGCGGACCCGCATGTCCGGGCGAACGGTATCCGCCCGAATGATCCGACCACCATGCGGAATCGAAGCCGGCACGGATCGACTCCTGCAACCGCTCGCACAGGGCAAGATCGTCTTGATGCCCCAGCGCCCCGGCACTCTGGCGCAGGGTGTCGAGCGCCGCAAAATAGAGCAGTTGGTCGAGCAACTCCGCGTCGATGTTGTCACCCCAGTCATACCAGCACTGGACGCCCGGTCCCCAAGCGGTTGTCCAGGGACCCCGGTGCGCCACGCGCCCGTCCCGGACGGTGAAACACTCCAGCAGATAACGCCGCATCGCCGGATAAAACGAGCGCAGGAAGGCATGATCCCCCGTGTGTATCCAGTAGGAACGTACGCCGGACGCCAGCATGACAAGCGTCTGCGCCGGGAACTCGCGGAAGGCGCCCGGGAAACGGCTGGTCGGCACAGCCCCCCAGAGATTCCCGTCGGCGGAGGCCCATGCGGCCAGTTCGTTCAACGTTTTCACGATCAAGGCGTCGCTCCGCCGGTCGAAGGCGCGCAGGGTGACTTCCAGAATGTTGGCGGCATCGCCGGTCCAGGGGGAACGCTCCCGGTCCGGGCAATCCATAAACGAGTCGCGAATGCACACGAGCGCCGTGCGCGCGGCTTTGCGCCAGAGGATGTCGAGCGCGGGATCGGAACTGGAAAAGCGCCCCGCCGGTTCCGTTGCGTAACGAGTTTCCCGATACGCGATGTCGAGCAGCGTCGCGCCTTCCGGCAGGGTGCAGGCGACAAAATTCCCGTTGCCCCAGGCCGGGACCTCGAACTCCTGTTCGCCTTCGCGCGCGGTGTAGAGCGTGGTCTTTTTATCGCGTTCGATTTTGATTTCGATCTTCGCTCCCGCCGCGGCGCGCATGCGAAACCAGGGATAGATCTGGAGATTTGACGGCAAGCGGCCTGTCACCAAAGCCGGACCCGCAACCGGCAGGGAAAGATCGGCGCGGTTTTCACAAGCGCGAAGCTCGCTGTCCCGCCACTGCGGGATGGGGCGCGGGACCAGCCTTCCCCAAGGCGCGACAGGCGGCGCGCCCAGCTCCGCCGGATGCGGCCAGCCGGAATCGTCAAACGCGGTTTCCGTCCAGCCCGGCATATCGAGGCGGGCGTCAAAATCCACGGACTGCTCGGCGAGCGTGACGGAAGTGCCCGCGCCGTTTTGTCCAAACGCCGGATGCGGACGCGCCCGCCACTCGCGACTGGAAACGATCTCCGCCGCGCCTGCGCGCAGTTGTACAAAAAGCCCCCCCTGCCCGCTGTTGCGGTGCGACGCGCCATTGTGGCCAAAATGCCAGACGAGAATGGCGAGCTGGTTGACTCCAGACCGAAGCCATGCGGACGCATCCTCCACGTCAACGTACCAGTCCGCGCGTGTCGGGCCGCTTTTGAGGCCGCCTTCGCGAATGACCAGGCGGCCATTCACCCAGAGCCAGTATTTGTCCGCGCTGGCGATTTTCAGCGAGCACTCCCCGCCCTGGGCGGGCGGGAGGAGGGACGGGATCGAAAAGGAGTGGCGAAACGCCACCCATGCGTTGATCGACGAAACCGGGGAAACCGGATCAGGCCATATCCACCGGGCATTTGCGGATGGCGGCGACGAGGTGTTTTGCGAGGGCGGCATAACGGGAAAGGGAAAAAAACTACGGCGCAGGCGCAAGTTCCTGTTCCGAAAAATCGAACATGGCCTGCGTGAGTTCGCCTTCACGCAGGCTGCTTGCGTGGCCGTCATACCATAAAACATGGCTGGTATTTCCGTTGGCATGTTGCACCTGCCGGGACGGATTCACCTGTTGACGCTAATCCTCGCGGGCGATCTTGGCGATTTCGTCCCGGGGGATTTTTTTCGCGTCTCCGAAACCGGCAGCGTGAATCCGGTTGCGGATACGAGGAGAAGGATTGCGCAAACGAGGATCACGTTGCGGAGCGTTGGTTGTTTTTTTCATTCGCACGGAAAAAATCGGTGGTGTGCGTGTAGTGGTGCG
>JAISAX010000918.1 GCA_031266495.1 Opitutaceae bacterium | reverse complement strand
GGGGGGGGGGGGGGGGTAGAGGCGGGAGTTCGATTTCGCGTCGATACCAGAAATGCCCGCCAGGTTGATCGGGCGCGGGTGGTTCGGGGATGTTTATATCGTCCCATCCGGAATCGTCGTACCCTGTTTCCGAATATTCTTCGTCCGCGAGGAATCCGTAATCCCATGTTTTTTCGCCAAAGCTTTTTTTCTTCCAGGCACCGTCCAGACTTATGCGCACCAGTGTCGGGCTTGATGATACTTGCGCCCAATCCACCGCCCGTTCCAGATGCTCATAATAGAGTGGTTCTATCTTTTCCACTTTGGGCCAGTCATACTGCCATGCGTAGGCTTCGGCTTTCTGCTTGCGCCAGTCTGCGGCGGGCGGTTTCAGCGTCACGCGGGTGATTTTGAAATGAGCGGAGCCGCGGGCTTCGCCTCCCAGGTCCTGCACAAAAAGGTAGAGGTTGTCGCGTCCGGCATTTGTCCTCCAACCGGCGATGCCATCCAGGTAAAAGCGATATGTGCGCGCGCCGGGTTTTATAATGGCGCCTCCTTCCACGTTTTGTCTGGATCCCCAAAAATTACCGGGTTCGGCTATCGCGGGGGAAAGGCGCAGAACAGGATTATCCGTTTCCGTTTCAATTTCGATATAACCCCCCTGTTCATAGCCGGAGAGTTTTACCGCGCCAAGATCGATTGCGATGTAATCGTCGGAATTGGCCAAATCCTTGAAATCAAGAAGGAGCGCCTTGTCCGGGCGGGAAAATGCAAACGCTTTTTCGCCGTAAGTAGTGGATATATTGCGAGTACCTCCAGGATCAGGCCAGAGCCTCTGTTCTCTCTGTTCTCGCCGGGCTTGAGCGTGAGCTTGAGCTTGAACTTGAACTTGAGAGAACACGCAGAGCGCGATGGTCGGCACGAGAAGGGAAACGTGTTTTATATAACACGATTCTAGATAATGCGATTTCATATAATGCGATTTTATATAATTGACGTTACGCGGATCGACCGTAGGGGCGTCGCTTGCGACGCCCGCACCAGGCTGAGAGAATTGGCGTATCTCCCGTTACGAAGGGTCCTCGCGGGCTTCGCAAGCGAAGCCCCTACGTTGTCTTTCGCGTAACTTCAGTTATATAACGTGAAACAATCATGATGGATGTGGGTGATTTGAAAAAAAGACAGGCTTCTCCCGTTCCGTTCCATACAGGGGAGAATCGGAGAGGAGGAGGGGGGGGGGGGGGAAGGCGGCGGCGGGAAAGCGGGATCAGTCGCCGTCGGTAATCGTCCAGATGCCTTTCGGACTTCCCTCGTTGCCGGTGCCGAGGGTGTCCTTCGGGTTTTTGCTTTCAACATGCCCGTCACAAAACAGGTAATTGAATACACCGCCATGCAGGTTGACGCCTTTGCCGCTCGTCATTTGTTGCGTGACGGTGTCAATAACACAGGCGTCGCTATGGTTGGCTTTGTTATAAGAACCTGTCTCGTCCGAACTGCGGTCGGTGACGATGAGAGTGCGCGAGGGCGTCCCGATTTCGTCAGGCAGCCGGGATTTTATACTGTTGTTCTCGCTGGGGTTTTTGGCGACGCCGTTGCCGCCGCGCACCATGCTATAGGAACGCCGCGGCTGCGTCGCGCCAGCGACGGTGCGGGGAAAATCCGCCGGACACCAGACCACTTCAGGCCCCTTTGTGTCGCTCCAGGCAGTCTGGACACTTCCGAGATAAATGCTTAGAGCCGAATCCCATGACTGGCTCGGGTCCGACGCGCTCGTGCCACTGTACAAGGCATCCGGCCAGCGGCCTTTGTTATCGGTCATATACGCGGCAAACGCCAGGCCGATCTGCCGCAGGTTGCTTGTGCAATTGGCCCTGCGGGCAACCACGCGGACTTTGCTGACTGTGGGGATAATGATCGCCGCGAGGATGCCGATGATGGCGATGACCGTGAGCAGTTCGATCAGCGTGAACGCATGAAAGGCGGATCGTGAAGACGAAATGGTGGTTTTCATGGCGGGACGGGGGGGGGGGGGAGAGTTTAGCGACGGCGGCGGCGGATGAGGCGGCCAGCTATAACAACAACAGGAATCGCAAGCGTGACGATTGCGGCGGTCGCTGCGGTTGTGGCGGGTTCGGGAATGGCGGCGGTTGTCAGGGCCAGGCTGATGTTGTCGATAGAATAACCGACAAAGCCGGTTGTGCCCGAGGCGTGATCCCGGATGGAAATGTTGGGGAGGCTGTCCGAATAACCGGATTTGAAGGTGATGCTTTCGCCGCCGTTCTGGTTAACATCATTGACCGCCAGCGTGAGGGTTTTGGTTTTGTAATCGATCCGTCCCGAGACGGTTATCCATGCGCCGGTTGTGGCAACGAAGTTGGTGTTCCCCGAGGTCTGGATCCGGAAATTGCCGGCGCCATTGCTGCAGTTGATCTGGCCCGTGGTCAGAGCCTCCAACTGGAGGATTACGCCGCCTGTGCTGCCGATTCCAAAACGGAAGGCGGTGGAGGAGGTGGCCGAGAGGGTGTCATCAAAACGGAAACGGAAGGCGAACAAGACAAGCGAGGAGTCTGTGCTGAAGGTGTTGCCAGCGGTTTCGCCCAGGTCGGCGGCGGTGGTGTCGAATATAAAGAAAGGGCCGCCGCTGGCATCGGCGATGTTGTTGGCTTTCAAGAGTTGTCCGCCCGAACCGTCGCTTGTGACTTGCAGGATGTTGGCATTGGGGGTGCCGGCAGTCTGCCCGCGCCAGGCGTGAGTGGTGCCTGTTTGTGTCTGGTTGATGATCGAGCCGGTGGAGTAACCGGAGGCCGATTCGAAATCGATGAGAATGGCCTTTGCCGTTGTAGGGATTGCAATTGTAGCGAACAGCGCGATGGCGCCGAGAGCAGCCGGCAGGAACCGGCCGTGGATGGCTGTGTGTATGGATGTATGCATTTTGATATTCATTGGCAGAGATTACGGGTTGGACAGATGGGAGAACGGGAGATGCCGGCGGGAGGCGGGAGGCGGGACGGGAGGGGGGAGGGGGAGAGAGAGAGAGAGAGGGGGAGAGAGAAAAAAAAATCAGACAGGGCAGTGGATATTTACAGGGCGGACCGATCCGCGCTCCGCCAGTCGTCCGCGCACGAGATGGACGGCGGGGTCGCGGTGTTCGGCGGGGGTCGCAATCATGTCGAAGACTTCCATCGCGGCGGCGCGGGCCACGGCGGTGAAACCGGGATCGAAGCTCGTCAGCGGCGGCACCATCGCCTCGCAGAGCAGTTCCATGTTGTCGAAGCCGGCCACGGTCATGTCGTCCGGCACGCGCAGGCCGTGCGCGACGAGGGCATTATAAAGACCGCGCGCCATCCAGTCGTTGGCGGTGAGAATGGCCGTGGGACGCTTGTCGGCGGGGAAAGCCAGCAGCGGCGTGAGCAGCGCGGTCATGTCGGGCGGGGTGGATTCCGGCAGGATGCGATCTCCGGCGCGGTGGTGCTCCTTCATGATGACCCGTTCAGGAGCAAAAGCCTGGCGCTGGCGCAGGTAACTTTCGTAGCCGTGCAGACGGGCAATAAACATGGGATGCAGCGCGTCGTCGCAGAGAAAGGCGATGCGGCGATGCCCGCGTTGCCAAAGATGATCGGCCATCACCCAGCCCGCGCCCTGGTTGTCGGGAGCAACCTGCGCAAACCGGATGGTCGGGTCGTTGAAACCGATAAAGACGACGGGGATGTTGAGAGGCTCGGTCTTGAGAAATTCGGGAACAGTGCGCGTACAACGCACGAGGAGACCATCGATCTTGCGCTCGCGCACACAGCGCGGCACCGCATTGTCGTCCGAGGAAAGTTCGGTCAGCGAGTGGTAGCCTTTTTCCTTACAGGCCTGTTCCACGCCGAGCGTGTAGGCGGCAACGAGGGGATGATTGCGCCACGACGCGCCGACTTCCGTATAAACCATCCCGATGTTGCCGGTGCGGGCGATGGAGCCGATGCGGCGGGAGGCGAGGAGGCCGGCGGAGTGGTTTTTCTGATACCCCAGTTCCTCAATGGCGACCTGCACCTTTTTGAGATTTTCCGGGGCAATATTCGTCGCGCCATTCAACACCCGACTCACCGTGCCCACCGACACGCCGGCATTGCGGGCGACGTCCTGAACGGTGATCGTTGAACGGGAAATTGATTTCATTGAATCGATTCAAAATCGGTTTCCAACGAACCCGTCAAGATCGTTTTCAAGATTTTTTCCCGATAATTCTCAGGGAGGTTCTGAAAATTAACCGCGAAGAATCTGGAGCGGCGGAGCCGCAACCAAAAATTTACCGAAGAGTGGCCCACGGAACGTTCTCGCGGCGTGCGCGGCTGAACGCTTTCCCGGACGCGGGACAGGAGGGCGGCACGGCCGGGCCGCGAAGGGCTCAGTTCGCGGCGCCGGCGGCGGGGCCGGACGGGAGCAGCGAACTGCCGAGCGTCTTGAAATCGGCCACGAGCTTGTCGAGCGAGGCCTTGAGCGGCACGGAATCGGCGGTCGCCTTGCTCACGTAAGGCTTGACCGTATCGAGCCCCTTGGTGGTGAGGTCGGCGCCGAGCACCTGCCTGATGTCGCTCAGGCTCTGCCGGAAGGGCTTCCAGGTCTCGGAAACGCCGGCGTATTCGGTAACGAGTTTTTGCAGTTTCTCGGCCACCTCGGCGCGACGGTCGAGGCTGGCGGCCCGGAGTTCGGGATTCTGGATGGCGGCCACCTGCGTGCCCCAGGTGCCGAGGTAATTGTCGGCCTTGGTGCGCATGCTCGCGGCGGAATCGTTCACGTCCCTGGCCGCGCTCTCCATCGCGGAAAACTGCTTCACGAAGGCCTGATACTGCTTCGTGAGATCGGAGCCGGGCGTATTCACGAGGTTGTTGAGCGACGCGAGGGTGCTGTCGATCTGCGCGCGCGCCTTGACGAGCGCATCGCCGGAGGACTGGAGCGAGGCGGCGGCGTTTTCGCTTTTTTTGTACGTGCTGGCGCCCGAACTGGAGCAACCGGCGAACGTCAGCGCGGCGGCGCCGACCGCGATGGTCGTAACGGTAACGAGGATACGGGTGGTTTTCATTGGTTTGGTTTTGGCCATGTGTTGTGTGCGTGCGTTGTGCGCGTGTGTGCGCACGCAGTCTTCTGCCTTCCGGAAAATGGAATGGCAAAATCTAAACTGATGTTACGCGGAAGGCGTTTTTGCAGGGGCGCATTTTTGCTGTCTTGTGCGCCCCTGCGTTGGTTTTCGCGTAACATCAGAATCTGATTGAGGAGCGAGGAGCAAGGAGGGGGGGGGGGGGGAGGGAACGCTGGACATTGACCCGCCCTCTGGCCTGGCCGTTCATGCGCGGCGTTTTCACGGGATGAGCTTCTGTTCGCGGAGCACCGCGCCGAGCGCATCCACCGTCTCCTTGACGAGATTGCCGACGCTGGACGGGTTGACCGTCTCGGTGGTGCCGGACCAGAGCAGCTTGTCGGTGGCGGCGGCATAGATGTTGGTCTCGATCAGGATCGTGCGGTTGGTGTATTCCAGACCGTTCTCCGCATAGAGCGGCATGAGGGCATAGGCCGGGCTCCAGTAATCGCGCAGCGAGGCATAGGCACCCGGATAGACGCTGCCGGGCGTGTAACCGAGTTCGGTGCGGTCGGCGACCGGACGCATGATGACGATGCCGTCCACGCCGGCCTTGCGGGCGACATCGTCGAGACCGGCGACGTCTTTCAGCTCGTTGACATCGGCCAGCACGGAGTAACCCGTCACCACCTCGACGCTGCGGACGGCGTTGCGCACGGTGTCCTCGGCCTGGCGACGGCGGGAAGGATCGGCAATGGTGCAGACGACGAGGATTTTTTTGAACCGGAACTGGCTCACTTCGGGGTCGTTCCAGATCTTCTCGACCTTGGTCGACGAACAGCCGGAGAGCAGCAGCGCGGACGCGGAAACAGCCGCCGCCACGAAGGCGAACAGCGAGCGGGACAGGAAGCGGGATGATTTTTTCATGGGAAAGAAGCCTCGCAGTGTGCCTGCTCCCCCGCCGACGTCCACCGGTTTGTGCAAAAACCTGGCCACCCGCCCGGTCCTCTCCCCGCCGCGACGCCGCGACAGGTCCGGTTCGGGTATTTCCGCCATTTGTATCCCGTCCGGCGCGCTTTTGGCTTCCCATACCCGCCGCACGACCTTCCCTTGCCGGTTAACTCGCGACAACACCGACAACCAACCGCAACCCACCCGCTTCCCGACCGTGGCCTCCACTCCCGTCTCACCCGCCTCTCCGTCCTCCCCGTCAACCGCGCCGCTGCCTCGCACCGTTCTCATCGTCGGCTCCGGCGGCCGCGAGCACGCGCTCGTCAAGGCCGTCCTCGCTTCGCCTGCCGCCCCGCGCGTCCTCTGCGCGCCGGGCAACGCCGGCATCGCCGACGAGGCCGCCTGCTTCCCCGTCGCCGCCGACGACATCCCCGGCCTCGTCGCCCTCGCGCAGCGCGAGCGGGCCGACTTCGTCATCGTCGGCCCCGAAGTGCCGCTCTCACTCGGCCTCGTCGATGCGCTCGCCGCCGCCGGCATCCCCGCCTACGGCCCCAAAGCCGACGGCGCCCGCCTCGAGTCCTCGAAAATTTTCACCAAGCAGATCCTTCAAAAATACAAAATCCCGACCGCGCCTGCCGGGATCTTCAACGGCACCGAACTCGACGCCGCCCTCGACTACATCCGCCGTCGCGGCGCGCCCATCGTGATCAAGGCCGACGGCCTCGCGGCCGGCAAGGGTGTGATCGTCGCGCAAACCCTCGCCGAAGCCGAGGCCGCCGCCCGCGACATGCTCTCCGGCGGCAAGTTCGGCGCCGCCGGCAGCCGGATCCTCGTCGAGGACTGCCTCGCCGGCGAAGAGACCTCCCTCCTCGTCGTCGTTTCCGGCCGCGATTATTTCGTGCTGCCCACGTCGCAGGACCACAAGCGTATCGGCGACGGCGATACCGGCCCCAACACCGGCGGCATGGGCACGTACTCGCCCGCCGACGTCGTCACCCCCGCCCTGCTCGACCGCATCGACCGCGAGATCGTCAAACCCTCGGTCAACGCCATCGCCGACGAAGGCATCGATTTCCGCGGCACGCTCTTCATCGGCATCATGCTCACGCCCGATCCCGCCGCGCCCGCCGACCCCGCCGCCGCCATCCCGCAGGTGCTCGAGTACAACACCCGCTTCGGCGATCCCGAGACGCAGGTCGTGCTCCCGCGCGTCGAGGGCGACGTCCTCGCGCTCCTCTGGGCCGCCGCCCGCGGCACGCTCGGCAGCGTGAAAACCGGCGTGAAAGCCAACCACGCCCTCTGCGTCGTCATCGCCGCGAAAGGTTATCCCGACGCCTGCCCGAAAGGCGATGTCATCACCTTCCCCGATCCGCTGCCGGCAGGCGTTCAGGTGATCCATGCCGGCACCGCCAGAAACGCCGCCGGGGAGATCGTCACCGCCGGCGGCCGTGTGCTCGGCGTCACCGCCGTGGCCGCCACCCTGCCCGAAGCCGCCGCCCGCGCCTACGCCGCCTGCGAGCAGATCGGCTACGCCAGCAAATATTACCGCCGTGACATCGGCGCAAGGCAGCTCAACCGCCGTTGCGGAAAGGCTGAAAGCCTGAAAGCCTGAAGGCTGAATCTCCGGATTTGCGCCTGATACCCGTTCGTTTCTTTCAGCCTTCAGCCCTTCAGATTTTCAGGTTTTTTCTCCTCCACCCGCCATGTCCGACCAGCCGCTCATCATCACCGTCTGCACTGCCAACATCTGCCGCAGCCCCATGGCCGAGGCCCTGCTCCGCCACGCGCTCGCCGCGCAGCCCGAACCCTGGAAATCCCTCCGGATCGTTTCTGCCGGCGTGGCCGCGGTCAAAGGCGAACCCGTTTCGGAAAATTCGCGCGTTGCCCTGAAAAAAGTCGGCATCGACATCGGCAACCACACCGCGCAGCCGCTCACCCGCGAGATGGTGAAAAAAGCCGCGCTCATCCTCTGCATGACGGAAAGCCACCGGGCCATGATTCTCCACGCTTTCAACCCGCCGCCGTCCGCCGTCCGGCTGTTCCGCGAATTCATGCCTGGCGACGGGGACCGGGAAATCGGCGACCCCTTCGGCGGACCACTCCGGCTCTACGAATCCGCCCGCGACGAGATGGTCGAGGCGATTCCCTCGCTGGTGGAGTACATAAAAAAAAGCATCCCCGCCGTGTAGGCGGAGGGATTTTCGATTTTTGAATCTCGATTTTCGATTGAAGGAGCTACCGCTCCGAACCGACACATGGGAGAACAACGGCTCCTCCAATCGAAAATCGAGATTCGAAAATCGAAAATCCGGAACGTTCCCCGGAGTTGACATCCCTTCGCCCGGCTGGTCTTTTGGCCGTTTTCCATGACCATCGTCATCAGTCTCCTGACTCTCGTCCTCGTCCTTGTCTGCGTGTTTCTCGTCCTCGTGGTGCTGGCCCAAAAGCCCAAATCCGACGGCGGTATGGGCGCGGCCCTCGGCGGCGGCATGACCGAAGCCACCTTCGGCGCGGACACCGGCAACGTGCTCTCCAAGGCCACGATCAACTCCGCCATCGTCTTTTTCGTCCTCAGTTTCGCCCTCTACCTCGGCCACATCTGGCAGCGCAGCCACGGCAGCTCCCGCAGCATCCTGCCCGCCGAGATTCCCGCCGAAGCGTCGGCCGCACCCGCCGCAGCCGAGCCCTCGACCTCCGTCACCGCCGAACCCGCCGCGACGACGACTCCCGCCCCTCCCGCCTCTCCCGCCCCAGCCACCCCGGCTCCGGAAGCAGCCCCTGCCCCGGCCCCCGCCGGAAACACGGCTCCGGCCACGGAACCCGCCACCGCTCCCTGAGGTCCATCGCCCGGTGCGATCCCGTATTTCCACTCTCCCGAGGCAGGCAACCCGCGTTGCCTGCCTTTTGTTTTGCGCGGCCGCCCTGCTGACCGCCCTCCCGAGCCCCGCGCTCCGCGCGCAGCCACGCGACAACCTCCCCCCCCCCCCCTACTCCAGCATCACCCCGCCCGACCAGGCCGAGGGACGCAAGATCCTCCAGGCGTTTCGCGGCAAGGGCATCGCCGCCCCGTACTATTTCGATTTCGCGCTCCGCGTCCTGCCGCGTCGCGGCGCCGAGCGCCTCATTTCCGGCCGCCTACGCGGCGACCGCAACGCGCATGGTCCGATCTCGCGCATCAGCGTGACGCTCCCGGACGGCGCCGAAGAACGCCTCCTCGTGCAGGGCGGCCCCTTCCCGCAAGCCTGGACCTGGCGCACCGGCCAAGGAACGGCCGGCACGCCGGTCGGCACCGACGCTCTTTTCGAACCCGTCGCCGGCACGCACCTGACGGCGTTCGACCTGCAAATGCAGTTTCTCTACTGGAACGACTTCACTTTCGAAGGCGTTACCCGCCTGAAAAGCCGTCCCGCCCATGTTTTTTTCCTCCGGCCTCCACCGGAAATCGCCGCCCTCCAGCCCGCGCTCAAAGGTATGCGCGTTTACCTCGACACCCAGTTCGGCGCCCTCGTCCAGGCCGAGTACGTCGGCGGGAACAACAAGACCACCAAGGTAATGTCGCTCGTCGAACTGAAAAAGATCGGCGACCAGTACATCCCCAAAACCTTCGACCTGCGCGACGAGGCCACGCGCGACAAAACGCGCTTCCTCGTCACCGCCGCGGCACTCTCGCAGGATTTCCTGCCGCCGATCTTTGAACCCGGCGCGCTCGGCGACCCCCTGCAACCGCCGCCCGCCAGCCAACTCGTGCGGATCAAGCCATAACTGAAGTTACGCGAAGCCGGAGCGGCGGGAGCGGCGGCATTCCTGCCGCTGCGACGAGGCGCGAAGCGCCTCGTCTCTTGCCTCTGCGCCTCTCGAACCGGCGACGCTTCGCGTAACTTCAGGGGTGTAATTGAAAGTGGCGGCAAACATCGGGTATTTGATTTATGACTACTTTGGCCAGACGACGATGAGGTCGCTGACCTCGAGAGCGTTGGTGCTTTGCTTCATGTTCATGCCAAGCGAAATCTGGGTGACCCTCTCCAGGTCCTCGCGGGCTTCGCAAGCGAAGCCCCTACGTTGGTTTTTGCGTAACATCAATTACACCCGGCGGCACGCCCTTGGCAGCTTTGGGGAAAAACGAATCCAATGATGAGCCGCAGGATTTCACTCTTCACGCAGCAGCCGCTTCCTCGCCGCCTGTTCGCGGTAAATTTCCTTTTTCAGGAGGGTGGTATGACCGTCGGCATAGGCCACCGGATAGCCGCCGCTCATCCCGTAGTCGTCCAGCCGTCCGGTTTCGGTCTCGTAGTTGCCGTAAGCAGCTCCATAGGTGTAAATCCGCCATGAACCTTCATCGGAGGCATTCCCCTCCCGGACACTGGCCACGAGTACGACTTGCGAGGGGTTTTTTATGTTCGAGTAGGGGGTGTGCTTGTCGGTCGGGCAAAAATAGTCGTTCAACCCGTAGTCGCTGATTCCATGATGCAATGTGCGGACCGGATCGATGAATACCGGGCTGATGTCGCTCTGTTCAGTGGGCTTCACCCACGTCTTGACGCGTTTCCCCACATAATCCTCCAACTTGACCGGCCAATACCTCGTGGCGCCGCCATCCTCCGTATATTCTTTGGGCAACAGCATCTGCTTATGGTCCTGCATGTAAAGGTGGATACCCTGGACGATGCTCTTGAGGTTGCTGATGGACCGGGTGCGCCTGGCCGACTGGCGGACCTTGCCCACCGTCGGGATGATGATCGCGGCAAGAATCCCGACGATGGCGATGACAGTGAGCAGTTCGACCAGCGTGAAGGCGGAACGGTTGCGCATTACCGGGACGGCAGGGAGGTTTCTCGGGGAATTCACAGGAGGATGGAGTTGTCGGTTTTTCTGCAAGGAAAGGATGGCATTCAATTACGTTGAACGTTCGACCTCGTGTATTCGGTGGGCAGAGTTTTGAAGCCCTGGATGTAGTTGTCGTCCACGCGTCCGGCGGAATCTTCAAGGTGAATGCCCCTGACGTGGAGCGGTGTGCTGCGAGTGTCGATAATGCTGTTGGCGGCGAGGTGCAGTTGGGTGCTCTCGACAACATGAATCATGTCGGGAGTCGCCCCGCTGTTGTTGACGTTGCAGTCGATGATGGTGTTTCCGAGCATGATGAGTCGGTCAACTTTGTTGGCGAAGATACCTTCGGTGCCGGATTCGGAGACGAGGTTGCCGGTGATGACGATGTTGGAAAGCCGACGAGTGGAGGTCTGATACATGTGGTCGTACCCTTGCGACTGGGCGCAGATGGCGGCGCGGGCGGTGCAGCCGGGAAGTCCGTTTTTGTAGGTCCGGTCGAGGATACGCGTGCCGTCGAGGGCGGCCCGGGTGATCTGGTTGCCGGCGATAACCACATTGCGGACTTGCGAGGCCGCAAGGACGGGATCGCCGGGCTTGCCGCCGCCGGGGAGGCCGAGTCGGTCGGAATTGAATACGCAGATGCCGGCGTTGACGGTATCCTCAATCACATTATTGGAGATCGTCACCTGGTCGCAGCCGATGGAGGCGATGCCCTGGATGGCGTTGCTGATGAGGTTGCCGCTGATGATGACGCGGCCGCCCTGTTCGTATCCGGTGCGGGCTTTCATGCGCGCCTTGACCTCGGGGAGTCCGTAGTCGTGGTAACTGAGGGCGTCGTCCTTGATGTGGCGCAGGCGGTTGTCGAGATAACGGACGTTGACGGTGTAGTGGCTGTAGATGCCGTCGCGGTAGCAGTTTTCGATAAAATTGTTTTCGGCGAGGATGCCGTCGCACTCCATGATGGAGACGCCCATCTGCGCGGAGCCGTTGATGTGAAGGTTCCGGAGGGTGACGTTGGTGCTGCGCACGATCATGATGGCATGGGCGTCGGGTGATTTCGAATACGCCACGGGCATGGTTTGACAGGTGAGAAGACCGCCTTGAACCACGATGTCCGCGCTGTCGGCCACGCGCAGGATGTAGTTTTCGTTGTTGGCCTTGACGAGAGTGGCACCGGAAAAGTCGATGTGCAGTCCGGTTTGCCGGGAGACGGCCACGCCTGTTTCGAGAAGGTATTTTTTCGGTTCAAAGCGGACGGGATAACCGGAATTGAGCGCGGCCTGGATGGCGGGGGCGTCGTCGTGAACGCCGTCGCCCAAGGCTCCGAAATCGGCGGGAGTGAACGAGACCGGGGCGGCGTCGGCGGGCCGTGTGGCGACGGAGATCCTTTCGATGCTGGCGGCGCGGAGCAGGCATAATGGCACAAGGAACAGCGCGGTGCCTGCGGCCAGCAATGAGAACAGGTGATTACGTTTTTTTGCGAACATATGGTTCAGGAGATAGCGAGATG
This sequence comes from Opitutaceae bacterium, assembly GCA_031266495.1. Next base: position 2,633 of record JAISAX010000918.1, on the reverse strand, counting down.
AGAGGAGAGAGCGTGTGGCTTATTTTTTCGGCCAGACGATGATCACGTCGCTGACATCGAGCGTGTTGACGCGCAGTTGCATGTTCATGCCGATGGCGATCTGTTGCACGTGCTGAAGATGATCGACGAGGCTGCCGTCCGGGTCGGGCTTGCTGTTGAATTGCCATGGCATCGAGGCGAAGGGAATGAAGCAGGTGTGCCATTCCCCGTCGGCCGGGATGACGGGATTGCGGGTGAAATAGCCGGATTCGGAGGATTTCCAGACAAAGGCGCGAATGGCGGACGGATGCGTGGCGCGCGCCCGGATAATCATGCCCTCGGCTCCTTTGATGTCGGTCCCTTTCGGGAAGTTGAAACGTGGATACACCCAGTAGTCCCATTCGGTGCCATCCTTGCCAAAGCGGACGTCGAGCCGGACAAACTCCTTTCCTTTGGCGGTGATCTCGATCTCTCCGTCCTTCCCTTCGTTGATGTAGTTTTTGTTCCAGAGGGAGAGGTCGGTGACGGGGAGGCGGACTTTTTTTCCGTAAAGTTCGAGAAGCTGGGCGAGCGTTTTTTCGGCGAGGAAATCGACGGAGAGTGGTGGTATCCTGGTTGTGGCCGCCGCCGGCGAGGCGGGATCCCGGGTGGCCGTGGCGCGAATGGTCATGACAGGGGTGTCACGCAGGGCATCCCCGAGATTGACGCGCCAGTTGACAGCCTGCTGCGAACGCGGCGCGAGCGTGAGGGTTTGCGGCTCTCCGAGAGGCGTGTCGGCGCGGCCGCGCGGCCCCATGTGAAGCCGCATCGTGATGGTCTGCGCATGATCGGGATCGAGATTCACGGCGCGGAAATCAAGGGGCACGTCGGTGATGGCACCGAGGTTGATGACGCTCATTTCCGATGCCTGCATGATGCGCGAGGGATCGGGGACAAACTGGAGGACGACGGGCGACGGCGGCAAACGGCCCGGATCGGGTTTCCGCGCGAGTTCGTAAAACGACATTGCCGGGGTCCGGGCGTTGATGGCGCCGGATTGCTGCAGGGCGGCACGATCGAACGTGAGCCAGGTGAGACCGTCGGGGACGGGAATGGCGCGGGAGGACGAGGCGGTGAGGCGGCGCCCGTCAAGACCGCGGATGTCGCGAATCGCCGACAGGGGGATGTTATCGTGCAAGGTAACGGAGGCTTCGGCGCTGGCGGGCTTGCCGGTGTAGAGGACGGCAACGATTTCATCCGAGCCGGGCGCGCCAAAGAGGCGGGAGAGCTTCACCGCCGATCCTGACGGGAAAATCAGGTCGCCGAGGTAATCCTTGTTGGCGAGCGCGGTGATCGACCAGGCATAGGCGGCGAAGGAGCGCAGGGCGGTGCCGTCCTTGCCGACCATGCCATAATTTTTCCCGGTTTCCCGGTAGCAAGGCATGACAAAGGGGAACAGGCGCACGATGCCGTAAGCCCGGCACTCGATGACTTTTGTGGTAATGTTGAGGGCACTACTTTGGTCTTCATGCAGGGAGGCCCGGTCGGTGCCGTCGGTCCAGGGGCTGCCGGTTTCGGTGACCCAAAGCGGGACATGCGGGCGCCCGGCGGAGGCAGCCCAGAAACGGAATTTTTTCATCGTCTCTCCGATGGAATCAGCCGGTCCGTAAATGTGGAAGCTGATGAAATCGGAGCTTTGGAAGATGCCGTTGCGGGCGGCGTTGTCGGCGATGTGTTGATAAAAACCGGCGAAGACGGCGCCGCCGAGTCGGGAACGGAATTGGTTGCGTGTCCAGGTCCAGGCGGCGGCGTGCACGAAGGGCGCGTATTGGTCCATGGCACGGTTGCCGGCGAATGCGGCGGAGTCGGTTTCGTTCCAGAGTTCGAGCGCATTCCAGTTGTCTCCCCAGCGTCGGGCGATGGTGGCGAGATCGTCGGTGGCAGTCAGCAGCTCCACGGGATAGCTGCCGGGCCGTTCCATCCAGAGCGGGGCATCGTGAAACATATCGAGCAGGGGAACGCCTTCGCGGGCATAAGTTTCACGAAGGCGGTCGTATTGGCGTTGGGCGGCGCCTTCCCAATTCCACTTGCCGCGGGAAGGACTGATACGCTGCCAGGAGAAGCGTTCGCGCGAGAGGGCGATGCCGGAACGGCGCATCATGCGGATGAGACTACGGCGCCGGTCGCCGGAGCGTTCGAGCCAGGAGAGGGCCGAATCGATGCAGAAAAAGGGATCGAGCCGGGTGCGTTCGAAGGCCGGGATGGAGACAATGCCACAGGTTTGGGCGGGGTTGGCGTCAAAGGTCAGTTCGTAATATCCCTGAGGCAACGCGAGCGTAGCCTCGACCGTGTCACCCTTGACGACGGCGGGGGCGTATTTGAGAAACGTGACCGGATTTCCTTCGTAGTCTGTTATCGAGTACGAGAGGGTTTTGTTCGCCGCCGTGTTCCCCATTCGCCAGCGAAGTGTCGAGGGCGTGTCGGGCGTAACCAGAAAGTCCTCGGTATCGACCGGTTTGAACTGCGCTCGCAGGGAGAGGCAACAGAGGATGACGACGGGAAACGCGAAGAGGCGAACGGGGATGGGACAGAAATCGGGCATGTTGGAAAAATCGCGCACGGGCGGCGTCATCGACCGGATGGGGGGGGGGGGGGGGGAAGGGAGGGTTTAAAAA
>JAISAX010000823.1 GCA_031266495.1 Opitutaceae bacterium | reverse complement strand
CCCCCCCCCCCCCCCCCCCCCCCCCCCCCCCCCCCCCCCCCCCCCCGGGGATCAATTTGCTGTCCGGCCTGGCACCACCCGGAGAAGAAGCCGAAGCGGGGTGATTACGCCTGAAACGGGACGAACCGCGGCGGACGGGCGGCGGAAGGAAGTAATCCGGGTGACGACTCTGTGGAATAGTCCACTTGGAATAATTGGAATAAGTGGTCTCATGACGTACAGACCTCTAGGTGATCCTCTTTGAGGCAGTCAAGTGGTTTTTGCTCACATATCGCATATTTTAAATAATCCTTGAGTTGACAGCAAAAGAATGAACTGGATTATACCACTTTATGCCAAGCCGATCTTCCACACTCTCCCCCGCAAGCCTTCCTCGTGAAGAGGTTACCGGTCGCGCCGCGATGGCACCGGTGGCCGAGGCGGCAGCGGCAGCAACGGCGGCAGCGGCAGCAACGGCAGCAACGGCGGCGGCGACGATGGAGGCCTGCCGCAGGGGTGGCCCCCAGTATGCGCGGGTAAGGAAAAAATTGCTGGAGCTGGCCGCCGCAGGACAACCGGGCGATGCCTTGCCGGCGGAGCGGGTGCTGTGCCAGGAGATTGGCGTGAGCCGCGCGACGCTGCGGCGGGTGATCGAGCATCTGGTGAGAGAGAACGTGCTCGATGTGCAGCACGGAAGCGGGACTTTTATCAGGAACGCGGACCCGGCGAACAACAGTGGCGCCCCCGCCGGCAACCCGGCGACTGCGGATGGAACGGGAAGAACGGGCGCGGCGGGCGGGCGGCACAGCAACAGCAAACTCGTCGCCCTGCTGGTGCCATCGGTCGAGTATCCGATGATCTCGCGCATCACGAAAGGCGTGGAGGCGCGAGCCACCGAACTCGGCTACCACACGATGCTCTCGCACGATCACGGCAACCCGGCGACGCAGATTGAACAACTGCGGCGCATCGTCGGCATGCACGATGTGCTGGCGGGCGTCATCGTGTATCCGGATTCGGCCAATTTCCTGAACCCGGAGTTTCTCGCCTTGATCGGGGAAGCCAGGCGGCTGGGTGTGGAGGTTGTCTTTGTTGACCGCTACGCGGCGATCCCCGGCGTGTCATGCGTATTGTCGGACAACTTCAGGAGCATGTATCGGGCCGCCGAGCACGTGATCATGAGCGGACGGCGGCGGATCGGATTCCTGACCTTCAGCGAGGAGGGCGGCGTTTCCTACCACGACCGGCGCAAGGGATTTTATCAGGCGCTCAAGGATTACCGTCTGAAACCGGAGTGGGTGACGGAGGAGATCGTGCCGCCGGGCAAATACGAGCATCTGGCGGAAAAGGTCATCGGGCGCTGGATCGGGGAGGGGAAATTCCCCGGCGTGGACGCGCTCGTGTGCATGATCGGCAACATGGCCTTCGGCGCCTGGGTGGCCCTGAAGAAGGCCGGTATCCGCGTGCCGGAGGACGTGGCTCTGGTGGGCTACGACGACTATGATTACCGGGGATTCCCGGGCGTGGACCTCGACCTGACCTACGTGGAGCAGCCGGGCGAGAAAATCGGAGCCGGGAGCGTGGACCTGTTGCTGCGAAAGCTGCGCGGCGAGGAGACAACCGGACGTCACATCCTCGTGGAAACGAACTTTGTCGTCGGCGCCTCTTCGGGTCCGGCCGCGGCGAATACGGCACACTGACAGTCGCGAATGGACGCATGCAGCGGCGGGCGCCGCGACGGCGTTCAGAACGGGAAGCCGAGCGAGAACAACACCGTGCCAGCCGGGTCGCCGGAACGACGGTTCAGGTTGTATCCATATTCCAGACGCAGCGGACCGATGATCGTCTGGTAACGCACGCCCGCGCCGACCGAAAACAGCGTCTCGTCCAGCGGATAATCGCCGATGTCCGCCGCCATGCCCAGGGCGTCGAGAAACACAACCGCCGACCAGTTGCCGGTCACGCGCTGCTCCAGCTCGATGTTGGCGATCACCTCGCTGCGCGCGCCAACGTAGTCGCCGTTGGCATCGCGCGGCGCGGCCTTTCCGGATGCGTACCCGCGGATCGAGTTTTCTCCTCCCGGGAAAAACAGTTTGTTCACGGGAACCGGGTCGCCGCCGAACACCACGCCGTGCGTGAGGCCGAGGTGCAACCAGCGCTCCCCGCCGAGCGGCGCATGCCACGACGCGTCGAACTTCAGCCGCTCGTACTCCACGTCGCCGCCGAGCCATTTCGCGGCGTCCTCCATTTGCAAATACCAGCGCCATCCGCGCCGCGGGCGCAGCGGATTGTCGCGCCGGTCCTGCACAAGCGTGAAATTGAGGCTGCCCGCGCGCGAGGTGACGAGATCGGTCGTGCTCGTGCCGAGGGTGTTGTCGCGGGTGCCGAGCGATTCAAACGTGTAGCCCGCCGTCGCCTCCACGCGCCAGCGGCGGAACATCCGTCGCAACAGGAAACTGCCTCCGTACTCCTCGCGATCAAACGACTCTTCCTCGCGCAACAGGCCAAAGAGCTTGACGCTGCCGTCGATGTCCGGCCCCAGGAATTCCGGCACCGAATACGTGTAATCGCCCTGCGAGCTTTTCATCGACTGCACCAGCTCCAGCCGCGAACGGTGCGCCCGGCCCCAGAGATTGTTTTGCCGCAGCTCGATGCCGCCGCGAAGCTGCTCGTAGCTTCCGTATCCGAACAATAGCGACATGTCCCACCTCGACTGCTCGCGCAGGAGAAACACCACGTCGCGCTCCGGACCGTCCGGCGGCTCGGTCTTCGAATCCACGAGATCGAACACTCCCAGGCGGCTCAGACGCAGGCGGGCCCGCTCCACTTTCTGGGGATCGAGCGGGTCGCCCGGGCGAACCGGGCTCTTGCTCCGGAGCAGTTTTTCATTCGTGCGCCCGGCACCCTCGAACCGCACGCCGGAGACATGCACCTCCTCCCCGGAGATCGCCCGGACGGTGACAGCCACGCGCCGCGCGCCATCCTCCGCCACGTCCTTCTCCGGTTTCGCCCCGACCGTCACGCGGGCATCGGCGTACCCGACATCGTAATACGCATTGCGCGCCGCCACCTCGATATCCTGCGCCACCAGACGCGTCCAGGGCGTGCCCGTCGCCGGCAGCTTCACCTTCTGCAACGGTTCATCCGTTCCCTCGGCCTCGCGTTGCAGCGCGCCGATCCGCCAGAGCAGGCCGGCCTCCACCGCGACCTGCACGCGCACCTCGCCCGTCTCCGGGTCGCGCTGCTCGCCGGCCACGCGGGTGCGCGCTTCCATGTAGCCGCGGTCGCGGAGCGTATCGCGCAGGGCAAGGAGGCCGCGGTCAAGCTTGCCCGGGGAAAACGCCCTGGCATCCGCCGGCGTGAACAGACCCAGGCTCGGCATGAAAAACTCCCTCGCCTCCTTTTCCGTGATCACCGCCGCGCCGCCGCCAGCCGGAGCGTTCAGGTTTTCCAGTCCGGAAAACGTTACCTCGCGCAGCGTGTAGCGCCGGCCGGTGATCACTCGAAGCGTGACCGCGTGCGTCGCCAGCGGACGCGGCAGGGTGGTCGTGAGCGCGCTGTCGAGTTCGTGGGAAAACGGGACGCCGTCGGTGGTGATGCCGGAGACGACAACGCGGACCTGGAGATAACCCTGCTCCATCACGCCGGAGAGCAGGATAAGCGTGGCGTCCTCGATGGTATTGGCATCAATGGTTTCGCCGCGCCCCTCGCCGAGCACGAGGGCGAGCGTGCGCCGCGCCTGATAGTTGTCCCACCAGCCGAGACCGCGCACCTTGAGTTCGGCGCGGTGATGCGCCGCCGTCCCGGAGGGAGATGCTTCGCTGGCAGGAAGCGCGTCGGCGGCAGGGAGCCGGAGCGCGGCGAGGAACAGGAATAACAAGACGATGGTAAATACCGTTGCCCCTCCGTGGCACGGGCTTCCAGCCCGTGGGCGTTGCGTGGCATGGGCTTCCAGCCCATGAACGTTGCCTCTCCATCCGGCGTGGCACGGGCTTTTTCCGCCAATCGCCCGTGCTCCCGGAGCACATGGCCAGGATGGCCATGCCACGCAATCCCACGGGCTGGAAGCCCGTGCCACGCGAACCGGCCCGGCGTTCACGGCGCGCCTCTCTTCCCGGATTTCCCAAGCGTATCCGTTTTTTCATTATCAGCCTCCGCCTTCCCCGGCGGCTCCGGCAATGGCGGCCGTTTCGGCGTGAAACGCCATTTCACGCCCGCGTTGTAACCGTCGAATTCGTCGTACTCGCCGACCAGCTCCCAGCGGCCGCCGAGCGCGTATTCCACGGCGTAGGTTTCCCGGCCCTGGCGCGAAAGTTTTTCCCCGCTGCGAATGGTCAGCCGCTCGCTCGCGCTGTCGTCCACGCCAAGCTGCCGCAGCACGTCGGCGCCCACATAGGTGCCGAAGCGGGCGAGGCGCGACGAACTGGCGGAAAACGAACTTTCCGCCGGGGCCATGCCCGCCATGACGAGCATCAGCACCTGTTCCGAATCCAGCGCCGGGCTGGAGAAAAACTGCACAGTCGGATCCGTCGCCGTACCGCCCAGCTCCATACGCAGGTCGTAGTCGTAGCGTTGCGCGGCGCCCGTGAGTTGCAGGCGCGGTTCGTAGGGCGACGCCTCCGTGAGGCGGATGCCGCCGCCTTCCTGCACGACAAAGGTCGTGAACGGGAAAATCACCCGCCCGTCCTCCACCGTGGCCTCGCCGACGGCGCGTGGATTGCCGAGCGTGCCGGCGAGGTTGAAACGCGTGGAGACGAGCCCGGCGAACACCGGCGTGCGCACCCGCAGGAAGCGTTGCCCGCGCAGCACCACATCGAGTTCCCAGTCGCGAAACGGCGGCTCCTCCACCGAAAAATACGGCGGACGCCGCGCCGCCCCGCGCGTGCCGCCCGGCAGCAGCGACGTGAGATCGGCCAGAAACACGCTCTCGCGCAGCCGCACTTCGCCGCTGATCCGGCCGCGGCCGCTGTCGTCGTCGAACGAATGCGCCTCCAGATCGAGGTCGCCGCGCACGACCAGTCCCGTTTGCCGGACAAACGGCACGTTTTGCCCGCACAGCGTCACATCGACGCGCGGACGTCCTCCGCGCGGCCAGTCGGCCTTGCCGGCCAGCGTCACCGGCTGACCGCCGGCCAACGCCTTGAGCGACTCCACCTCGACCGCCCGTTCGTGGAACCGCAGCCGCGCCTCGATCTGCTGCAGCACGCCGAGCGGCCCGAGCGGCCGCGACGCCGCGCCTTCCAGAACGAGCGTGCCCTCCAGGCGCTGGCGCGGCCCGTAGCGGATATCGGTCGAGACCTCGCCCGCCGGCGCCAGGTACGTGGGCATGTAGCGCGCGAGCGACGCCACCTTCGCTTTCGTGATGTGCAGCTCTCCCTCGGCGCGCTCGCGGACGAGTCGGGACCATGTCTCCGGCAGCCGCGCCCATTCGTCGGCGCTGACCGGCAGCTTGCCCGAGACGACAACCGGCTGGCCGTCGATGTCGACCCGCGCCACCGGCATGTGCAGGCCGTCGCGTCCGTCGAAAACGAGTTCGACGCGCGCATCCGTCACCGCGGGCAAGGTAAATGGCAGCCGCCCCGCCAGGATTTCCAGTTGCGCGGCGCCGAGCGCGAGCGAGCCGCGCGGCTCGTCCACCGTGCCCTCGACGCGCCCGTGCAGCGTGGCGCCGGAAAGTTTCACGCCGGTCAGCTCCGCGAGCGTTTCCTGCCAGCCCGCGCCGTCGCGCGAGGCGATTTCGAAAAAAAACGGCACCTCGTCGCTCAACCGGAACCATCCCTCGCGCCGCGCGTGCAAGGTCGCCGGAAACCGCCCGGAGGCCTCGGCCAGCACGGTGTCGCGCGCGCGGATCTGCGCGGTGCGCAACTCGATACCGCCTCCGCCAGCGCCGCGCGTGTCCGCCGCGAGGTAGAAGGTGGCCGATACTCTCTCGCCGGGCAGGGGCGTATCCACGGAAAACGCACCGCGCAGCGTGCCCGTGACCGGCGCGTCGGGCGACGTCCACGAAAGATCGAGCGCGAGCGAGGACAAGACGAAGCCGGACGCCGTCACCGCCTCGGGAACCCGCCGCAACCAGTCGGTCAGGTGAGCGACGGTGACCGGGCCGGTTGCGAATTTCAGCCGCCCCGCGTCGCCGGTGGCGGCGGTTTTGAGCGAAGCTTCCGCCGAGAGCGCAAAGGAACCGCTTCCTGCCGGGCTGCGAGGCGCCGGAACGGCGGCAACCAGCGACAATGGCGAGAGTTCGAGCCCGGTGTCGCTGCCCTGACGAATCGTCACCGGCGCGGCCAGTTCGGCAAAAAGCTGGCCGCCGCGCAGCCAGCGCAGCGAAGAGAGGGTCACAGCCGTCTCGCCATCCGACGACGTCGCGGGACGAAAACGGCCGGCGAGTTCGAGGGCGGCGGCGTTGTCCGTCGTCGCCATCGAGAGCAGCGACCGATCGCCCGGGGGGGGGGGGGGGGGGGGGGGGGGGGGGGGGGGGGGGGGGCGGGCGGGGGGGGGGCGGGGGGGGGGGG
>JAISAX010000782.1 GCA_031266495.1 Opitutaceae bacterium | reverse complement strand
CCCCCCCCCGTCCTCCTCATGGCATGACAAGCACCCGCGAACCCCGCCCCACCCGTGCATATAAACCGCTGTCAACGATGCTTCGCGCGTCCATAGCCTTTCATCCGTTCGCGTTGTGTCCGGCCCGACCCTTCGCCCAGCCCGACAAATCCGGTCAAGGCCATGCTCATGTCGATGCCCTCCCCGGCTGCGAGTCCCCGTTCCATCGTCTCAATCACGGCCACGGAAAAAGGACGTCCCCGCGCCTTGGCACGGGCTTTGAGTTTTCGGTGCAGGGAGACCGGCATCCGGACACTTTCGAGAATCGTGGCAGACATGGAAAACGTATTACGTCCCCGCCTTCCCCGGTCAAGCTTCCCGCCCCCCTTTCTCTTTTTCGGAGTGCATCTCAATTTCTGGACAGGTTCCGGAATGGCGCGGGCGTCCCGCCCGCCGACGGCGAAGCCGCCGGATCGACGTGGCACGGGCTTCCAGCCCGTGGACGGCGCGAAGCGCCGCCCATCAGCCCAGCCTACCAGCCACCGGAACACGGGCTGGAAGCCCGTGCCACGTCCGGAGCGGGCGAGACGCCCGCGCCACAGCTTTGCTTGCTGCATGTTTACTTTTTGAAATGTGTCCTCTTTTTCGCATGACAAACAAAACACGTTTTCTCCTCAGGGCGATGACAGCCGCCCTCACACTTCCCGGCCTCGTTTCCTGCTTCGCCGCCGAAACGCCGACGACTCTCGAAACCACCGTCACCTGGCACGAAAAATCCCCCTTCATCCGTCCCGCCGCCACCACCGCCAGCCCCGCCGCCGACGCCGCCGCAGCAGCAGCCACCGTTTTTCCTGAAACCGCATTTTTGACCGACATCCCCGGCGAATGGCATGCCGCCGGCCACACCGACGGCAACCGCATTGGCGTCCGTCCCGCCAAAGACCCTGAAACCGGCGCCCCGCTCACCGAGTTCTTTTTCGACGCCCGCAACCTGAGAAAACGCTGGCTTCACTGGCAAAAAAATTTCCCCGCCCCCCTCGATCGTGCTGCGCTCGGCGGCATCCGCTTTGAAGTGTTTCCCATCACCCCGATCCCCGCTTCCCTCCGCCTCCAGGTCGGACTTCCCCTCGCCGTCAAGGACATCGGTCCCGCCTGGCAAACCACCTTCGGCCAACTCGTCCCCGGACGCTGGAACCAGGTCGAAACCCGTGCCGGTGCCAACCGTCACCCGCACCCGTCCGGCATCCGCATCCTTCTCGACATCAGCCGTCCCGACGTCCCCCAAAAACAGGAAGTGCGCTTCCTCATCCGCAACCTGCTCCCCCTTGACGGCGGCGCGCTTGCCACGCACCCGCCCTCCGTCCCGGCCGCGGTTTCCACTCCAGTATCTGATGCATGGATACAACAAAAATCCCCCGCCGAACTCCTCGTCACCGACGCCATTTCCGCCACCCTCGACATCGCCGTCGAGCGCCCCCTCCAGGCCATCCTTCAACTCGCGCCCGCAACGACCATCGCGCCCGCCGCATCCGCCGCGTCCGCGTCCATTCTTGCCTCGGCTCCCGTCGAGTTGCGTCCACCCGTCACGCGTATTGAATTTCGCCATACACCACCCGCGACGGCTCCCTTCGTTCCCGGTCCGCACGCGCTTCAGCTCACACTCGTCACGCTCGCCACTCCCCCTCCCCCCCCTCTCCCCTCCACCCTCCTGCTCCACACGACGCGCCCCCTGACATTCACCGCTTACGACCCCGCCGATTTCCTTCAAAAACTCGCCGCCGCGCGCGCCCGTTTGGAAAAACTCCGCGCCCGTGCCGACGCCCTTGACGCGCAAGCCATCGCCATCGCCGAACCCCGCATCACCCTCGAAACCGCCGACCTCTTCCTGCGCCGCTTCATCCCCGACGACTGGGACCGCCAGAAAGAACGCGCCATCGCCCGCACTCTCCTCCGCCAGACCGAAACCCTCCTCGACAAAGCCGCCCGCGAACTCGACGAACGCGCCTCCCGTATTGTCATTGAAAAATCGATACCAAATCCCTACGACTCCGGCGTCCCGATAAAAACAGCCTCCAACGGACGCCTCCGTCAAAACGGCAAACCCATCCTCCTCTTCGGCTCGCAGATGGAGTCAAACCAGTTTGCCGACAACGCCCTCCTCCCCCGCCTCGGCTTCGACAGCGTCCTCATCGAAATCCCCGCCAACTCCTACAAAAAAAACACCCTCCTGGCCGACTGCCTGCGCACCGCCAGGAACAACCACCTCGCCGTCCACCTCCTCTTCAGCACCCACTACATAAAAACCCTTCCGACGAACGCGCACGTCGGCCACGTCATGCTCCCCTATGACATCCTTGACCCGCGCACCCGCCCCCTCCTCGCCCGCGCCTATGAAGACATCCTTCCGCCCCTCGCATCATTTTCCAACCTCGTCAGCATCGGCACCGCCAACGAACCCGGCTACACCATCGGACAACAAGCCACCAACTACGAAACCGCCTTCCGACGCTGGCTCGCCACGCAGGAAGCCGGCGACATCACCCGTGCCAACGCCCGCTGGCACACCACCTTCCCCACCATCGACGCCATCACGCTCCCCCAACTCCTCTCCACCCAAAATGCCCCCCTCCCCCCCTCTGCCCGCACCGACGCCACCTTTGCCGCCCGCCCCGGCAACCCCGCCACCCGCCTCGACTGGGAACGCTTCCGCACAAAAATCTTCGCCAGCCACTTCCGTTTCATGCGCGACAACGTCCGCCAACACCTCCCCTGCACGATGGTCTGGGTAAAAAAGTACCACAGTCTCGGATACGACCAGATCGACCCCGAGGCGCTCTACGACGCCGGCGCCACCTCGCACAACTGGAGCAGCATCGTCAACCCCCTTCACAGCGACTACGCGCGCGGCATCGACCGCGACGCCCTCCTCGGCTGCACCGAATGGAAACTCGTCCCCGGCCACACCCCCGACACCATCGACACGGCCAATCCCGCCGCCGGCCCCCTCCTCATGTTCGAAAACTACGCCCGCGGCCTCACCTACGGCATCGTCTGGAAATGGACGCGCCGCGGCTGGCGCGACGCCGGCGACCACCACACATGGCCGCGTTACCCGCTCGCGACCGAAGCCATCGGACGCGCCTCCCTCCGCCTCCGGCAACTCGCCCCCGTCTTCGACCGCCTCGCCACGCTCGGCGACGGCACCGTCGCCCTCCTCTTTGACAAAAACAGTCACCTCGCCCAAGGCGAAAAAACGTATCAACACGACAACCACACCGGAATCGAAAGCCTCTACTGGCGACTCAACCGCAACAGCGCCGGCGTCCGCATCCTTCATGCCGGACGCGCCACCGCCGCCGATTTTTCAACCCGCCGCCTCATCGCCGCCGGCACCGCCAACGCCCTCGACCCAACCACCATGCGCCACCTCCGCAACTGGATCGCGGAAGAAGGCGGCACACTCTGGCTCACCGCGCCCGGCACACTTGCAGCCGATCCCTGGGGAAATCCGCATACCGATCCCGCCCTTGCCGACCTCATCGCCACCGCCACAAAACCCGGCGAACATGCCCTGGGCAAAGGCCGGGTGGTGATTGATCCCGCATGGACAGGTTACGAGTCATTCCTGACCGGTCCGTATCCGGTAAACACGGACGACTCCAGTCCCGTGATCCGCGATGTCGAATGCCGTTACGTGGCTCCGGCGGCGGGCGAGCCAGGGTATATTTACATTCTCAATCGGACATCACTTCCTCACAGTATCCGCTTACGTGATACCGCCACGCAAAAAACAGTGAGCATACCCGCCAATGCCACGGAAATCTGGCAACAACGGAACCGGACGCCCGCAACGGATCCCACGCTGACGCTGGCGCCTTATGAAGTCCTGCTATTCGAAATCCCTTTTTAACCGGCGTTCCGTTCCACGGATCGAGGGTAGGGGCTTCGCAAGCGAAGCCCCTACCCTCGATCCGCGTCCCGGCAGGTAACAAAGCAGAACTCAGCCGACGGGACATCGTTTCCAACAAAAAACCCGCCGGAGCCATGAGAGTTTGAACAAGAGATTTTGCCGGTTTTGTTGTCCGTAACAAACAGGATTGTAATTCCCCCGATACTACAAGTTTCACCGCTTGTTTGCAGGAAAAGGGAGACTGAAATTCAGGTGTGCGCCAACTGTTCAGCCACGAACTGGTTGAGGCTTTCGCCACGCGCCATTGCCTGCAAGACGACGCGTCGATGGAGATCAGGCGGGATGCGGACAAGAAACCTGCCGCTGCAAGTTCTGTTTTCCGGCAAGGTTGGCGCGACCATCTTGCCGTCAATCACATCTGCCACCAGATCATCGACGATGGCAGCCAGTTGCCAGGCAACCTCAACTTCCGTATCCCCGTGGCAGCACTGGCCGACAAGCGGTGGCGCACTGCCGATGTAGCAGCGATCCTCATCGCTCCACTCGATCACACGTGGATAACGGGCGGACAATTTGCGGATGCGGTCTTTTTTGGTGGCTGCTTTCATTTTTTGTTTCCCTTTGTTTTTTTCGATTCCGGTTTCTCTTCTTTCGCGGTTTTTTTGCTTTCCTCAATTTTCAGACGGACGTGTTTTTCCTGATAGGTCTTTGCATCGACGCCGACATTATGTCCCGACAGGATGGCGGTAGTCCCATTGGCATGACGAAACTTTCGGTGACTGCCCCGCCCCGGTTCATGCACAAATCCGGCGCGTTCCAGATCGGCAATCAGTTGGCGGAGCTTTCGTGGCATGGACGATACCACCGTGGTATCATGGCAGGATGTCAACAGTGAGCGTGAATCTCCCCCCCCCCCCCGACATCGCGCTTGCCTCTCCCGGCCATTATCCCTGCCCATTATCTATCCTGTTTATATTTTGATAATCAACGACTTGCGAACCCGAAACTACCAGTATTTTCGAGATTTCGCGGTTTGACGTTGTTCCTGTTGCTGGCATGAGCAGGAATGGGTATCTCGCGCCACCGCAGGGCGGCGGGACGATTTCGGGATACAGGTGCACAACCTCCGGACGCGTCTCTCCGCCCCGTAAACGTGGCTTTCACCAAAAACAACAAAAAGCCAGATACGGTAGAATTCGTGCAGATAACGAATCTGAACGAATTACAAAAAGCCCACATTATTCATTCATCAGAAACAGATTAAATAAAATCGTAACGTTCCTGATTTTTTCTTGCAAAATCCGCTCATCCATACATACATGATCTCCTCTAACCATCACTCCCAACCTGTTTGCCCAAAATCCATAAACACCATGAAAAACACCGTTCGTGTTCTCTCGCACTCGTTTCGCCATTCCGGCGCAACCCTGAAAGCCATTGTCGCGCTCGTAATTGCGACTGGCTTCTCCGTGCCGGCCATCCATGCCGCCGCCGCTCCGGTTGACCTCACTGCCTATCTCAAGGCCAATCCCGCCCTCGGCGCGAATTACCAGTATTTCGCGCTCGGCCTTATCAACGACTCCTACAACGGCATCACCGCCGTCACGCCGCTCACCGTGCCGTTCCTTCCGGGTTGGGGGGCTTCAAATCTTTGGGAAGCTAACTTCAAGTCGAATTCCTCCGTCACCGTTGACGCCAATCAATCCAACCATCTTGTGTTCGACAACTCCGTTGCCGTGAGCGCAGGTGCAATCCCCTTCAACAGGGGCAAACTCACCGATGGTGGCGTGGGCGGCGATATCGGCAGATTTGGAGGCGCGCTAAGCTTGGCCAGCGGCACGTTCACTAACAACCCTGTCGGAAGTTTTCACATCCTGCTCGATCTCGGCGCGGCTTACAATTTGACGGAGATCAACATCGCCTGGCGAGAATCAAGCGGATCTCGTTGGAACGAAAACGACGTGCAAAAAGTTTTCACTGCAACGTCGCTCGATGACGGTGTGGCAGGCTTCACATTATTGGGATCCAATACATTTGACAGAGATGGTAAGGATAAGGTGCAGGGCACAGCAGTGTTCGACGCAACGGAGGGCGGCATCGTGGCGCGTTACGTGTTGTTGGAAATCACCGCGCGCGTCAACTACGGCACTACCCCGACAAACACGGCAGGCGGCTTTCTGACGGAGATCACCATCCTGGCCAGCAGCACGACACCCATCCCCGAACCGGCGAAAACCGCCAGCGTGCTCGGCGGACTCGGTGCACTTGCCGCCGCTGCCTGTATCGTCCTTCGCCGCCGGTAAAAGGCTGATTCCCGGACTCCGGAATTCCTGCCTCCGAAGTCCGGAATCCGGAGGCAGGAATCCGGATTCCGAAAATCTGAAATCTGAAATCCGAAGGCTGAAATCTGAAATCCGAAATTTTCAGCCTT
>JAISAX010000777.1 GCA_031266495.1 Opitutaceae bacterium | reverse complement strand
CGACGCTCTTCCGATCTCCCCCCCTCCCGCCGCTCCCGCCGATGCCCACGGTTTACACGACGACTGCCGGGGGTTTCGAGATCGTCTCGTACGATGGCGCCGCCGGTCATGCCGGCCTGGCGTGGGCGAATGCCTCTTGGGCTGCGCTCGCCCGTCCGCTCGGGCTGCCGCCCGCCTGGCGAAATGCCGATCCTGTTGTTTGGGAAAACAACAACGCCATCCGCGTATGGCTGGTGCCGGCGGAGCAGTGGACCGCGCCCGAGCCGATCATCGTCACGACCGAGATCAACGGACTCGTCCGGGCGCGCATCCGCCGCGCTCCCCCCCCCCCGGCGGGAAACCTCCTCGACCACGATGATCTCGACGTGCGTCGCGGTCTGGCGAGGGCGCTGCTTGTCCGCCAGGCGGTTTCCTGGCACGGGGCGGCCCGTCCGCTGACGATTCCGCTCTGGCTCGAATACGCCTGCGCGCAACTCATCCTCGAAAGCGCCCGCCCCGCCATGTACGACGCCTGGCGGCAGGTGGCGGGCGAACTCGACCTGGCGCCGCGGCTCGAAGGGCTCCTGCGCCGCGGCGCCCCCGGCCAGCCCGCCGCCGCCGACGACGCCGCCAGCCTGCCGGCGTTTGCCGCCGCCGCGAAGCCTTTGATGGCGTGGCTGGAAAACACCATCGGCAGGCGCGACGGCCGCTGGTCCGGTTTCCTGCGCCGGCTCACGGCCGGTGAGGATCCTCTAAAAACCCTCGCCGGCTTTTGCGGCGAGCGCTGGGCGGACAACCGCGAGCGCGAACTTGACTGGCAAACCGGCTTCGAGACCGGGCGTGGCCGGAAAACGCTCCCCCTGCACACGCCCGCCGAATCCCGCCTGTGGTTGCGCGATTATTACTGGCTGGCCGCCCGCAACCTGGACGCCGGACGCGATGTGCAACTGGCCCCCGCGGACTTGTACGCCGTCCGCCGGCAGCCCCGGGTGCGCGAGTCGGTCGCCCTGCGCCTCTCGTTGCTCGAACCGCAACTGCCGGCCATCCACCCCTTTTATCGCAACGCAGCCCTCTCGCTCGGCCGCATCTGGACGGCTGTGCGCGACGGCAAGGGCAAAGATTTTCACGCCGCCTGCGCCGCCTTTGTCGAGGACATGAACATCGCCCGCGACCTCGAGGACGAAACCGCCAACCTGCTCGACGCAGCCGAACAGAAGGCCGAACAGACGCAGCCGGACAGAAAGCCGGATATATCTGAAATCTGAAATCAGATTTCAGATTTCAGATTTCAGAATATTCCACCCGTGCACTCCGCCTTCCTCCCGCCCGATTTCGACGCCCGCCGGCCCGTTGCCCTGATTTCGGGCAAGGGCCTTTACCCGCAACTCGTGGCCCGGGCCGTGCGCGAGGCCGGCGTGCCGTTGCGCCTGGTGGCGTTTGACGAAGAGACGCCGCCCGAACTCCTCGCCACCTTCCCCGCAGCCGAGCGCCGCACGGTACTCGTCGGCCAGCTCGGCAAGATGCTGAAATCCTTGCGCGAACTCGGCGCCGCCTACGCGCTCATGGCCGGCCAGATCACGCCGCGCCGCCTTTTCCGCGGACTGCACCCCGACCTCAAGGCGCTCGCCATCCTCTCGCGCCTCAAGCGCCGCAACGCCGCGACGATTTTCGGCGCCATCGCCTCCGAAATCGAGGCCATCGGCGTGCGCATGCTCGACGCCCGCTCGTTTATCGACGCCCACCTCGCCACGCCCGGTGTCATGACGACCCGGCAAAAATTCCCCGTGGCCCGCGCGAGCGTCGATCACGGCCTGCACATCGCCCGCGAATGCGCCCGGCTCGACATCGGCCAGGGCTGCGTCGTGCGCAAAGGCACCGTCCTCGCCGTCGAGGCCTTCGAGGGCACCGATCCGATGTTGCGCCGGGCGGGCGAGTTCAGGACCGACGAGGCCGTGTTCGTCAAGGTCGTGAAAGCCGGGCAGGACTACCGTTTCGACGTGCCCTGTTTCGGCCAAAAAACCCTGGAAAACATGCACGCATCCGGCATCCGGGCCGCTGCCATGGAGGCCGGCCGCGTCATCCTCCTGGACAAACCCGCCGTCCTCGCCCGCGCCAACGAACTCGGCATCAGCCTGCTCGGCGTTGAATGAGGAATGACTAATTACTAATTACCAATTACCAATTGTTCCGGAAACTAGTAATTAGTAATTAGTAATTAGTCATTAGTAATTAGTCATTAGTAATTCCCTCCGAAAGCTTGCGCCCCGCGCCACACCCTCGCACGGTTACGCCCCCATGCAAAAGGACATCCTTCCCGTAGCGATCAAAGGCGTCATGCCCACGGCCAACGGCTGCGCACTCTTTCTCGGTCCCGAAGAGAAAACCTTTGTCATCTACATCGACCACTTCGCGGGCAACGCCATCCAGATGACGCTCGCGGACGCCAAAAAGGAGCGGCCGCTCACGCACGACCTCATCGGCCACATCTTCACCGGCCTCGGCGCGCGGCTCGATCGCGTGATCATCAATGACGTGCGGGAAGGCACCTTTTTCGCCCGCATCCTCCTCGTGATGGAAAACGAGCTCGGCAAGAAAATCGTCGAGATCGACGCCCGCCCCAGCGACGCCACCGTCCTCGCCCTCCAGCAGCAACGCCCCCTCCTCGTGTCGCGCAAGGTCCTCGATGCCGTGGACGACATGACCGAAGTCCTCGAACGCGTCCGCGAACAACAGGCCGCCGCCGCCGAAAGCGACGATGACGAGGACGACGACGAGGATGACGACAACGGCATCTTCGACAGCGATGACGACGATGACGACGAGGACGAGGAGGACGATAACAACAACAAGAGCAAATAACCCCCGCTGGCTCTCCAGCCTCG
>JAISAX010000738.1 GCA_031266495.1 Opitutaceae bacterium | reverse complement strand
CACCCGCCTGCACACGACCGTACGACAAACGACAATGTAACCAGTAAATCATGACAAACAGACAGGAAATATCATGCCTCTCGCAGGTGGCCGGAGGCGGGCAGACGATGGCGGCTGTGCGGATCGCGGAGGCGAGGCCACGGATCAGGTCGATCACGCCCCCCGAGGTGGTCAACACAATCGTATCGATCATGAAAGAGAAGCCGGAGATGCGGTTGCTGGATATCCAGGCCGAGGCGGAGGCCCGGCACGGCGTGCGGCTGACCTGCACGACGGTGGGCAATATCATGAGGAAACACGGCCTGCGGTGCGGGAAAGGGGCAGGGAAGCTGCCGGAGCAGGAAAAAGTGCTGACGGACGGCGGGCAGGTATCGGGACGACTGCGCCACAAGTTATTCGCGCTGAATCCCGCGCTGAGAGAACGGGACCGGGAGACGGCAGGCCCTGGCGAACGCGTGTGCGTGACATTTCTCCCCGTGATCATTCCGGAAGGGAAAGTGTACCTCCATGCCGCCGTGGATACATGGGGCGCGATGGCCATCGCGGAAATATACCGGGAAGGCACCACGAAGACGGCTGCGGATTTCCTGTGCGGGCGGGTGCTGCCCTTTTACCTGCAGGAGGGAGTGCGGCTCGCGTGCATCGAGACTGGCCGCAACCGCGTATACCACGGAGGCGGCGCGGATCACGAGTACGGGGCTCTCCTCAGGTCCCTGGGCATACGACACGAAGCGAGAACGGTGACGATGCCATCGATGAACGGATACATGGAAAAATTCAGGCAAGCGTTCGTGGACGGCTATGTGCGGGCCCGGTGGCAGAAATGCCAGCACGAAAACCCGCCTGAGCAACCCGCCGGCCCGGCGAAAGCGCTGGCCTTGATGCGAAAAATCCTCGCGACATGGATTTCCCGATACAACAGGGAAATCCCCCAGCAAGGATACCGCAACGAAGGCAGGACGCCGCTCCAGTTCTGGACGCTCTCCCGCCTCCCCTCGCCTTCTCTCGTCCCGCGCCCCCCCCGGACCGCCGCCGCCGGCGCTGAAACCGCCTGGCAAGGCGGTGGAGCCCGGCGCCGGGACCAGGCCATCCGGTCATTGCCGGACGGACGCGCGCCCGGAAACCCGTAAGCCCCGCAAACATGCCTCCCCTCCGGTTGTCTCCCTTCTGGTGGCACATCGACGGCGTCCTGGCCATAAGCCTCGATAGCCGCCTCGATCGTCGGGAACAGCTTGCCCGGGAATTTGCCGACATCATCCCCCCCGAAAAATTCCACTTCCTGCCGGCCGTATCAGGCAAGGAAATACCCGGGTTCGGGCAGCGCCCCTGGTTTCGCAAAGGCGATGGCAGGCGCGATGCCAACCAGGCGGGACGCGCCGGCTGCGTCCTCTCGCACCGCCAGGCGATTGCCCACGCCCGCGCCGCCCGCTGGAAAACCGTTCTGATTCTCGAAGACGACGCGATGCTGGCCCCCGGTTCCGGCCACGTCCTTGCCCACCTGCACCGGTTCCTCGATGCCCCCGGGGCAGACGGGAGCAGCATGGCGCGGGCCGGGATAGACGTCTGCTATCTCGGGTTCACGGCACCGCGCGGTCCCACGCGGCACATTGCAAGCCTGGGCCCGGCGCACGACCTGCACCAGATTTATGGCTGCCTGTGCACACACGCCTACCTCTTGCGCGACACCACCTGCGACTGGCTCCTGAAGCGCCTGCCCGACGAAAAAAGCATCTGGCCGTGGATAGCCAGGCATCGCGCGATTGATCGCTGGTATGCGCGCAACCTGGCGCGCCGACTCGTTGTGCTTGCCGTTTCACCAGGCATCCTCGCGCAGCGCGCCAGCCATTCCGATATCACCGGACGCCTCGCCTCCGTGAGCCGGTCCGCCGATTTCACCGTGACCCTGCCATGCATCCGGCGCTCCGGTATGGCATGGCAATACCATGCCCGGCTGTATTCGTTTCGCATGATGCTGGCCACCGGCTACGACCGGCTGCGTGCCGCCCGGAAACGCATGTGCGGCTTATGACCCGCCCCCCCCCCCCCTGGCAGATCCTCTCTCCCATACCTTTCATGCCTCTTGTTCCTTCTTGATAAAGTCATCCCGGCAGATAGCGAAATGCACCATGAAAAATGAAGTACCACATTGCAAACATCCGGAGGGAAACCCGGGGGAAACCACGATGACGGGCGGCCGACGGTGGCGGGTGGCGGTGGCGGATGATCACCGTGTGATCAGGGACGGGATCGAAGCGCTGCTGCGCGGAAGCCGGGAATTCGAATACGCGGGCGCGGCCGGCAGCGGAGCGGAGCTGCCGGGGCTGGTGGCCCGGGCGCGACCCCACGTGCTGGTGCTCGATCTGAGCATGTCGGGAACCGCGGGCGCGGACCTGGTGCGCACGGTGAGGGAAAGGCACCCGCAAATACTGGTCGTGGTGCTGACGATGCACGCCACGCTGCTGGCCATGCAGGAAGCGTTCGCGGCGGGAGCCCATGCGTTCGTGGCCAAGGACGACCCTTTTGAGGATTTCGCGGGCATCCTCCGCCGCGTATGCCAAGGGGAACGGTGCATCTCCAGCCGCACGCTGGAGGAGCTGGCCGAGACGGAGCGGGCGCCGCAGTTGACGACGCAGGAACGCACCGTGCTGGAACTGGTAACCCGGGGATATTCGAGCAAGGAGATCGGGGCCCGGCTGACACTGAGCCAGCGGACGGTGGAGGTGTACCGGGCAAACCTGTTTCGCAAGTTCAACGTAACCAAAATCACCGAACTGGCGGCGCTCGCCCTGGCGTCGGGCATCGTGCCGGTGACGCCCGCCACGCAACGCAGCCAGCTCGCGGGGCTGTAACGGCAGCAGGCCGCGATTAACCCGTCCCGCCAGTGAAAACGCGCACGGCACAGGCAACCCCCCCCGGCGAGCGGTTTTCTCCGTCCCTTTCCCTGCCCGTGCCCGGCGATCCACTCCCGGAGCCGGGGCAAAAGCCGGGGGAGATCGGCTGGCGACAGTGGTGGCTGATCGCGGCGGGGACGTGTCTGGCGACGGTCGGGGCGGTGTGGGGGCCATGGAGGACGGAGGCGCTGCACAATTTCTTTTTCTGGCCCCCGAGCGGGATCGCGCTCGGGCTGGCCCTCCTGTACGGCTGGCGCGGATACTCGGCAACGCTGGCCGGGCTGGCGGCGGGGCTGGCATGGATGCTGGCGCCGGAGAAGGCCGCGTTTTATTTCGTGGCGGATGCTGCGATCGTGACGCCGGGCTGGCTGCTGGTGCGGCGGGCATGGGCGTGGGCGGGGGCGGGGAGCCCGCGGTATGAGCCGGGGGTACGGTTTTTCTGCATCCTGTTCCTGTTGGGCGGGGTGATCCCGTGCGGGGCGACGTCCCCCCTGGCGTGGTATCTGGTCGAGCGATACCATTTCCCGCAGCTCGGTTTTTACCAGGGGTTTTTATCGTGGTGGCTGGGCGGATGCCTGAGCATGGTGGTGTTCACACCCGCGGTGCTGCTGTTGCAACCCTCATTCCGCGCCGGGGGGGTTCGCTCCCGGCGCTCGCTGCTGCTGACCCTGGCCCAGATCGTGGCGTGCATCTGCCTGGCGATGCTGGTGATGGAGAGGGACGGCACGCATCCCGTCCTCATGGTCACGGCGCTGATCGCGCTGGGCGGCTCGATCGCGGCCCGGTGCGGCCCCGCGGGGATGATCCTGGGGAACCTCGCCCTGCTGGCCGCGGCGGTGGTCGCGCAGGCGCGGGTTCCCGGGTTGCAGACGGAGGCATTCCTGGCGGCGCGGCTCAACTTCCACACGATCCTGCTGGAAACGATGGTCGTCTCGTTGCTGATCGCGGGCGGGTTTTACGACTACCGGCGCGCGGACCGGGTATTACACGGCATGGCGGGTCGCCTGCTCACGGCGCAGGATGGCGAGCGGCGGCGCATCTCGGCAGACTTGCACGATGGAGCCAGCCAGCTCATTGCCGGAGCGGCGATGCGGCTGCAGGCGGCGCTTGCCCGGCTCGGCGAGACGGAGCCGCCGCCAGCCTCCGTGCGCGCGGACATGGCCGCGGCGGCGAAAGGGCTTTCGGGGGCGATCAGGGAGATGCGCCGCACCATCGCGGGCCTGCGCCCGGAGATACTGGACCGGTCGCCCTTTGCCGCCGTGCTCGCCGCATTCTGCGCCCGTGCGGGGAAACACTCCGGCGCCACCATAAAATTCCACGACGAAACGCCGGCCCTCGGAGAACAACTCTCTCTCCCGGCGCGCGAACACCTTTACCGGCTCGTGCAGGAAGCCGTCGCCAATGCCCTCCGTCACGGACAGGCGGATACGGTGAATGTCACCCTGGCCGCGTTGCCGGAGCGCCCCGGCTGGCTGGCCGTGCGCATCGCGGACAACGGGAAGGGATTCGATACCGGCTCCGCCGCCGCCGCGCATGAACCACAGCCGGGCCGGCTGCATCTGGGCCTGCACACGATGGCCGAACGCATGCGGCTGATCCGCGGGACGCTGCAAATCGATTCCCGGCCCGGCCACGGCACGCTCATCACCGCCAGCGTGCCCCCGGGCACAACCCCGTCGATGACCCCGCGAAAAACAAACATGTAAGAACACTCCTGATCAGTCTAACGTCAAAAGTCAAAAAGTCGGAAGTCATCACCCGCCCGCCGGAGCGGGCCATCCTTGCAAAATGCTCCGCGTAGCGGAGCCGCTGACGACCTTCGACCTTCCGACTTTTGACCTGTGACTGACTACCAGGCCTGACCGCGCGCGTGCGCGCCCTCCTCCCCCCCCCCGCACCACCCGGCCAGCATCGGTATTTTCACCAACTATCCGGGACACGGAGAATGGTGCTAACATTGTGGCACCAACAAACAGAATCCGGAGCCGCAGATGCTCCGTATCGGAATCTGTAACACAGGAGAAAAAGAAATGAACAGGACAAACCATCATTCACCGGACCGGGAAACGATCCAGAAATCAGGCCGCTCCAGCCACCTCGCGACAAGCCTTGCGACACGCCTCGCGGCAAGCCTCGTAGCCTGCGTCCTCGCGGCAAGCGCGCTCGCAACCCGCCTTGACGCGGCGACGATCAGGATCCTCACCCCCCAGAGCAGAACCAACATCCCGCAGACCCATCTCCCCGAGGGTAACCACTTCACCACCTTCAAAAGCTACCTGGAAAACGTTGCCACCCTGACAACCGGTGACCTGGAAGACTACACCCCCGGCAGCGCCGACGGCATCATCATCAACCTCACCGCCTCGAACGGAACCTATACCGAAACCGAGCAAAACAAAATCCGGACCCTGATGACCAGCACCACTCCCGTCCTGATCTTTGGAGGCATCGGCACCGACTTCCCCTCCAACCTCGCCCAGACCCTCGCCCCCCTGCTCGGCGGCGGCAAAATAAACAGCAAGGTCTCCCGCACCACCCAATCCGTCAACCGCGACGCTCCCGCCGGACTCATCGAAAGCGTGGACGAGATCAAATTCACGAACAGCGCCTACAAAATCGAGCCCGCCACCCTCGCCGCCGGCATAGGCGTCAGCACCGAGTTCACCCTCACCCTCTGGGGGCCCAACCGCAACATCCTCCTCCTGCTCGACTTCATGGCCCTCTCCAGCCTGGGAACCGACGGCGGCATCATCCAGACCAACAAACAACTGGCGGAAAACATCGCCATCTGGCTCACCCGCCCCACGATCATCCCCTTGGCCACCATCGACACCTTTGCGGCCAACCCCATCCCCTCCCCCACGGCCACCATCGGCGCCAACCCCGCCACCGGCACCACCCCCCTCAGCTCCAACCTCATCTGGAACACCACCGACGCCGGCTCCGTCACCATCACCGGCACCGGCCTCACCTCCACCTCCCTCACCGGCA
>JAISAX010000729.1 GCA_031266495.1 Opitutaceae bacterium | reverse complement strand
AACCGGCCCGGCAATTCACTGCCCCCGTAACCCACAAAGGCAGCCCCCCGCCCCCCCCGCACCGGGAAACTCCCCGTTGCCGCGGGCGGCCCCCCCCCCCCCCCCCGCTTCGCGACGCCCGCTGTCATTTCCTCGTCCGCACGCCCTGTCGAAACCATCTCCCTGTTTGGCTCCGACTGATCCGGCCCCCCCCACATACACACACCATCACCACCACACACACCACCGCACTTTCCACAATGATCGCCAGACCTCCAGTCTCTCCCGCCCCGGCCTCCACCGGGACACCGCCAGCCCGGGCTGCCACGCCCGGCGCTGGCACCCGGGGACAGACACCGGGACTGACCGGCGGCGGCAATACCCCCGCCCCCGGCCGGCCCGTCAATGGCAGCGCGCACAACCGCTTCGAAAGTGATTTCCTCTGGATGCCCCAGGCTCTGCGCAACCAGAAAGTCGGTGAATCCAGCATCAAACTCGCCACCGAGTACTACAACCAGCACGGACGCCGCATGAGCTTCGGCGCGGTTCTGGTCGAGCTTGGCATCCTCACCCCCGCCAACCTTACCAGGCTCATCGCCAGCCATCACGACCTGCCCACCATCACCCTCGCCGGCCTCCGCATTCCCACCGATGTCACCCGGCTCATCCCCCCGACGGCGGCCCGCCGCCTCCGCGTCGTCGTCCTCCGCCGTGTCGGCACCAAAGCCTCGCTCGCCGTCAGCGATCCCTCCATCCCCGGCTTCGCCGAATCCACCCAGACACTCAATCGCTACGGCATCAGCGAATACGAGTATCATATCGCCCCCGATGCCGAAGTGCTCGCCAAGCTTGACGAGCTTTACGCGCCGCGCGCCGATGTTTCCGATCCGGGACGCTTTTTCGACCTGCTCGTCACCGACGCCGTCAACATGGGCGTTTCCGACATCCACGTCGTGCCTGAAGAAACCCTGACCCAGATCAAGTTCCGCATCGACGGCGTCATTCACCCCTACCGCATCATCGACGGTGCCGTGCGCGAGTCCATCGCCGCCCGCATCAAGATGAAGGGCAACCTCGACATCGCCCTCAAGCACATCCCCCAGGACGGTCGCGCCAAGCTCATCCTCTCCGGCAAGAAAATCAACCTGCGCTTCTCCTCCTTGCCCACCCTCTACGGCGAGAGCATCGTCATCCGTATCCTCGACCAGTCCAAGGGCATCGTGCCCCTGGAAAAGCTCGGCATGCTCGACGACACCAAGACCGCCATCCTCACCGCCGCCAACGCCCCCTTCGGCTTCACCTATTTCGTCGGCCCCACCGGCTCCGGCAAGACCACCTCCCTCTACTCCATCATCAACACCCTCGACGTCACCAACTACACCATGATGACGCTCGAAGACCCCATCGAATACGAATTCCGCAACATCCGGCAGACGGAAGTCACCGAATCCCTCACCTTCGGCCTCGGCCTCCGCTCCCTCCTCCGGCAAGACCCCGACTACATCCTCGTCGGCGAGACCCGCGACAAGGAGACGGCCGAGCTTTCCATGCGCGCCGCCCTCACCGGCCACACCGGCTTCTCCACCCTGCACGCCAACACCGCTCTCGGCGGCATCGCCCGCCTCATCGATATCGGCGTGGAGCCGAGCATCATCATCGGCGCCGTCAATCTCTTCGTCTCCCAGCGCCTCATCCGCCGCCTTTGCGAGTGCAAGGAACCGCACCCGCAGAGCGCCGCGCTGGCAGACATCCACGGCATCCGGCTCGAGCAAGGCCAGAGCCTCTGGCGCCCCCGGCCGGGCGGCTGCCCCAAATGCAGCGGCAACGGCTACAAGGGCCGTGTCGGCCTTTATGAATGCCGCCCCGTCGAGCCCTTCGCCGACGTTATTGTGCGGCACGGCAAGGACGCCCTCCGCGAGTGCGAGGCACTTGCCCGAAAACTTTGTGCAACCGAAACTGGACAAACGGGAAATTCGATTTTCCGCACCCTGAGACAAGACGGCTTCATCAAAGCCGCCCAGGGGCAGACTTCCATCGAGGAAGTGATTGCGCAAACGGAGTCGGAAGACGCCGTTCCCGAAAACAAACCAAAAAAGTAAAGAAATGAAACGTAATACCAAATCCACCAAGGGTTTTACCCTTGTAGAAATGCTCGGCGTGCTCGCCATCATTGCGATCCTGATCTCCGTGATCTCGGTCGGTGTGATGTCGGCCATCAACCGCGCTCGTATCGTCAGCACTCGTGCGAATTTCAAGACGTACGAGACTGCCCTCATCGCCTATGTGGCCCTGCCGCAGGCCGGAGCCACCATCCCGCGCACGGATGGCACCAACGCCACTGTGCCTTCGCTGAATAACACCAACGGAACGCGTGACGGTGCTCTCTTCGACGGTAGCCAGACTTCGCTCGACCAGGTCTTCGTTGCCGCCGGTGTCTTTGAAAAGCGTCCTTCGTGGCGCGTTGGCAATGACCCGGTGCTGAGCGGCGACGAACCGCAGTGGAGCCTCCGTTATCGCGCTTTCGTCTATGCAAGCAGCACTAATCCGGAAGACGCCGTCGTCTCAAACGCAGTCGGCCCCACCGCGAATGCTGCCAACAACGTGGCGAACAAGATTCGCGCCGAAGCCGCGCCTTCCGGTAGTACGGGTGTCAACGTCCTTCCTAGCAATATCGCCCCGACTAGCTATGCTCCTGCAGCTGCCTATACCATCACCTTCCGTCCTTCGGACGGGGTGAAGTATGTCCCTGCCAACGCGATCGTGGCCTTCATCGTGATCCCCGAGATCAGTATAACCGATGCGCTGGCCCTCTCCGAGGAAATCAATGGCCAGCTCCACAAAGCCACAAGCGACGCTCCGACGCAACTCGACGGCGCCTTCGTGTTCCGCGCACCCGCTACGGGCGAGAGTACCACGACCGCCTTCTACTACCTGCACCACCGCTAAGCACGGCTGGCCTGTACGTATAACCTGAAGGCTGGTTCACTCCAGCGAGGGAGCGGCGAACCATTCACCGCCCCCTCTTTCCCAAAGGATGAGCAATCATCCCCGCGGGAGGGATGCCGCAAGCGTCCCTCCCGCTTTTATCACTTCATATAAAAATCCGGTCACATGGCAAAACAGCACGGCATTATTATCTGGGAA
This sequence comes from Opitutaceae bacterium, assembly GCA_031266495.1. Next base: position 2,064 of record JAISAX010000729.1, on the reverse strand, counting down.
AAGAGCATCTACTGCGAGGTGCCCGGCAAGGGCTGGGTGCGGCAGGCTCTCCCGCGCCTCGAGGACGCCGTGTCCGTGATCCAGGAGCACTGCGAAAAAAACGCTGCGCTCACGTTTCTTTACGACCCCGATATCCTGCACACCGAATTCACCGAGTGCCCGCTTGGCGGGCGGGCTGTTCTCCGCGAGGCGCTGGCCTCCGCCCACGACAGTATCGCCAACCCGAGCACCGCCTGGGGATACCAGACACCCTGGCCGCTTTCCACGACCTCGGGCGGCAATCAGGGCACCTTCTGCTCCTACGAGGCGGCCCCTTCGCTCTACCTGCTCAACCAGATGCTCGGCGACCTCGGCTTCACCATGGCCCGCGCCTTCCCGATGGCCAGCCTGGTGACCCAAGGAGGCATCGCCCCCGGTCGCACCAGCATCTTTCTTGTCATCGACCAGCCGCAGGGGCAGGCATTTGTTTACATTGGCACCTCCACCGGCATCCGCATCTGCCGCAAACTCTACGGCGCCGGACGCGCCGACTACGATGTCTGGGCCGAGATCAGCATGGTCCTCGGCGAATACGGAATAACGTTCGATGACGGCAGCCAGCGTCCTCAGGTGCGCATTTACCAGGCCCCCGGAAACGACTGCAAGACGCAGTGCCCTTACTGGGATGTCATCTCCCGCCAGGCACAGGTCGAGATTTCCGAATGCGGAGCCCTGATCACGCTCACCCGGGCCATCCCGGCGGGGCACTCCAGCTCGCTCCTTTCGGACCTTCCCCGGTCACTGCGCATCGATTTCAGTTTCCAGGTCATCGCGGCCATTTTCGGGATCCTCCTCCTCGGCTTCGGCGTCTATGCCTGGATGGACCTCCGCAAGGACCACAAGGAGATCACCGTCCGCCGCAGGACCGAGCGCGGCTACAAGGACCAGCAACAAAGTCTCGAACGAAACAAACGGGAGATCGAAAATCTCCGGACACTCTATTCACAAGGGATCTTCGAACTCTCGCGAGGGCGGCTCGGGCTGATCGAAACCCTGGTTACGGCCATCCCTCGCGATGCCTCCCTGCTTTCCGTGAGCGCCGGCGGTGGCGAAGAAGCTGCCGGTTTCCGCATTCAGGGTGTATTCTGGAACCGGCAACCGGCGACCAATACGGGCCTTCCCAACAACAGCACTCCCCTCTCGGCCATCAAAAGCGAACTCGAACGCGCGGTCAGCGGCCTGCTGGTGGACGAAACGAAAACGAACATGGCACCCGGTTCCGGCGAGTTTGTCATGGAGGGGACCACGCCGCTGTCCGAGGACGCCGCCACGATTATCCCCGGCCCAAAACCGTCCGCCTCCTCGCCAGCAGCACCACGAACCGGCGGCATTCCGCGCCCCGCCCCCGTCCGATGAAACTCAAAACCAAAACCAGCACACTTTATTGCCAACCCGTATGGTTCGCCTTGGCGATTGCATCCATCCTGCTGTGCGCGGGGCTGGGCTATTTTTTCTACACGGCCAAAAAAGCCGACAAAAGGGAAAGCGCACGCCTGGATAGATCTCTCAAACAACTGAGTCAGGAAATCGGTGTACTCAGCTCCAGCTTCTCGGACGACAAGGTGGTGGACATGCAGAACGAGGCGACCGCCATCCGCAAGGCGATGATGAGTCCCGGCGAGGTGGATCGTTTCGTCGCCAGCCTGCGGCCCTTCTGGACTGTCGCCGCCGAGAACGAATTGGCGAATCCCGAGTTCATCCACCGCCAGTACCGCATCACCCGTGGCACCGCGCCCATTGGCGCCTGGCCCGAGATCCGGGCACTGTGCCAGCGCTTTGCCGGCATCCCGTCGGTGAGCGTCAACAACATCGAAATCCAGACGGTCGGAGACAGCCGCAAGCGGGAATTCAGCCGCATCACCATGGGGCTCTCCGTTTACGTCCGTAAACCGCAGTAACCCGCTTTGTCTCCCGGCCCTGCCAACCATTATGAGAAATTACACCTTTACCTGGCTGACGCCGACATGGCTGGCAACCCTGTCGATGGCGGCCCTCTTGCGGGGGGGGGGGAGGCGTCACCGTCGT